>JAUNUZ010000148.1 GCA_030537915.1 Micrococcales bacterium | reverse complement strand
CTGGGGTACCAGGACTCGAACCTAGACTAACTGAACCAGAATCAGTCGTGCTGCCAATTACACCATACCCCAAGGGGCATCTCGGCCGGTCAAACCCGAGGGCGAGACTGGACCGTGACCCGAGAGAAAACTCTAGCCTGCGCGACCAGGCTGACCCAAATCGGCCCGCGGCGGGCCGAACGGCGGGCCAGGCCCCCGACGCTGCGCAATCGGTCGTACCGACCCGTGGGCCCGCTTCGCGCATCCGCCGGAACCGGGCGATGGATGATCTCGTGACCTGGGCCGGTATCCTGCGCAGTTATGACCGAGCCCGCCGCGACCGCCTCCGATCCGACGTCGCCCGCAGGCGACTTCATCCGTGACCTCGTGCGCCGGGACAACGAGCAGGGGACCTTCGGCGGGCGGGTCCAAACGCGCTTCCCTCCGGAGCCGAACGGCTATCTGCACATCGGTCACGCGAAGGCGATCTGCCTCGACTTCGGCGTCGCGCAGGAATTCGGCGGCCTGTGCAACCTGCGGCTGGACGACACCAACCCCGACACCGAAGAGGCCGAGTTCGGCGACGCGATCCTGGCGGACATCGCGTGGCTGGGCTTCACGCCGCCCGCACCGATCCGGCACGCCTCCGACTACTTCGAGCAGCTCTACGACTGGGCAGAGCACCTGGTGATCCAAGGCCTGGCGTATGTGGACGACCAGGACACCGAGGCGATCTCGGCAGGGCGCGGGGGCTATGGCAAGGAGGGAGTCCACAGCCCGTTCCGAGACCGCTCGCCCCAAGAGAACCTCGATCTGCTCCGTCGGATGCGGGCGGGAGAATTCGAGGATGGCCGCAGGGTGCTGCGGGCCAAGATAGACATGAACGCCGAGAACATGCAGCTACGTGACCCGGTGATGTATCGGATTCGGCGGAGCCATCACTTCCGTACCGGCGACCGGTGGTGCATCTACCCCACCTATGACTGGGCGCACGGACAGAGCGACGCGATCGAGGGTGTGACGCACTCGCTGTGCACGCTGGAGTTCGACAGCAATAGGCCGCTCTACGACTGGTATCTGGAGCACTTGCCGCTGCCGGGCGACACACCTAGGCAGACGGAGTTTGCGCGCCTCGAGCTGACTCACACCGTCACCTCCAAGCGTCGGCTCGCCCAGCTCGTTCTCGACGGGACCGTTTCCGGGTGGGACGACCCGCGCCTGCCGACCCTTCGAGGGTTGCGCCGACGTGGTTACCCCCCCAAGGCGATTCGCGACTTCTCTGCCTACATCGGGGTGACCCGAACGAACAGCCGCAACAGCATCGAACTGCTCGAGTCGTTCGTGCGCCGCGAGCTCAACACGACGTCGCAGCGGCGGATGGCCGTGACGCGGCCGCTCAAGCTCGTGCTGACGAACTGGCCGAAAGACGAGTCCGGTGCGCCCGTCGTCGAGTGGTGCACGGCCACCAACAACCCGGAAGATCCTGACGCCGGCACGCGCCAGGTGCCGTTTACCGGTGAGCTGTGGATCGAGCGGGACGACTTCGCGCAGGTTCCACCGCCGAAGTTCTTCCGCCTCTCCCCGGGTCGGGAGGTGCGTCTGCGCGCTGCCTACTTCGTGACGTGCACCGACGTCGTCAAGGAGGCCGACGGCGAGGTCGCCGAGGTCCACGCCACCTACGATCCGGCATCCAAGGGCGGCAATTCCCCCGACGGCCGCAAGGTGAAGTCGACGATGCACTGGGTGTCTGCGTCGCACGCCGTCGACGCGACGGTCGCGCTCTACGACCGCTTGTTCAGCGCCGAATCGCCCGGCGAGGCGACGGGCAACGCCATGGACGACCTCAACCCGAACAGCCGCGAGCTGATCACCGGGGCGAAGGTCGAACCGGCTCTGACGAAGACGGCGCCCGGACAGGTCGTGCAGTTCGAGCGGCTCGGCTATTTCGCTCACGACCCGACGGAGCCGATGCTCTTCCACCGGACCGTGGGCCTACGCGACGAATGGGCCAACATTCAGAAGCGCCGAGCCTGACCGGTTCCACCACCGGACTCCGTCGCCTCCTGCAGGCGGGCAACCGGCTGTCACCCCACACCTGCGAGCAGGTAGGCGACCTCGCGCAGGTCCGGCACGATGCGGATGCGTGAGTCGTCGACGGGGGTGCCCCATCCGGCGTTGCGCGGCTCCGGCCGGTCCGGTCGGCACAACCAGGCCACCCTCATCCCGGCCCCCAAAGCGCCTCGCACGTCAGTGTCGAGCGTGTCGCCTACGCAAACGGCTGCCTGCGGTTCGACCCCGGCCAATGCACATGCCCGCGCGAAGAGCCGCGGATCGGGCTTGCCTACCCCGAGGGTGTCCGTCGTGACGACCGGCGCGATCCCCTCCAGCCCCACCGCCTTGAGCTTGAGCGCGGTCTGCTCCGCCCCCGAGTTAGTCAGCAGGCAGAGGGCCACGGCGCGCTCACGCGCCGCCGTGAACAGCACCGACACGTCGTCGAAGAGGGTCTGCACCTGGGCGAACGCCTCCAGATAGGCAACCTCGTAGGCCCCGAAGCTCTGGGCGTGGGCCGCGGGGAGCCCGAGATGGCGCAGCGACCCCTCGAACCGCAGCCGCCGCTGGTCGGGAAAGGTCAGCTCGCCCCTGGTGTAGGCGTCGAAGTGGCCGCCATGGTCGTCGTAGTACGTATCCGAGATCGCCTGGTGCGCGGCGGAATCCAGCCAAGGCAACGCAGCAGAGGCCGCACGCGCGCCGGCCTCGCGCATGGCCGCCTGGGTGTCCACAAGCGTGTCGTCGATGTCGAGGACGAGCGCTCGGATCGGCTGAACCCACGGATCCTGCCCCGACGAGGAACTCACCGGCAGGCGCGCAGCGTGCGCAGCCGCTTGAGGGTCGAGCATCGGCCCAGGATCTCCATCGATTCGAAGAGCGGCGGAGACACTCGCTGTCCCGAGATCGCAGTGCGCAGCGGGCCGAACGCAAACTTCGGCTTCAGACCCATCTCTTCGACGAGCGCAGCACGCAGTGCCGACTCGATGGCTTCGTGGTTCCAGCGCGGGGTCGAGGCGAGCAGGTCTTCCTCGTCCGCCGGCACGCCCTCCAGCGCGGCGATCCCGGCATCCAGCACCGCAGCGGCATCCTCAGCTAGCCCAGCCCGCGCATCCTGCGCGATCGGCACCGCGTCGTCGGCGACGTAGAAGGGTGCCACCAGCACCGCAGCATCAGACAGCTTGACGAGGCGCGGCTGGATGAGCGCCGACACCTTGGCCAACCGTGCCAACTCCCCCAGCGACGGATTGCTCGACAGGACGCCGGCCTCCTGAAGGAACGGCAACAGGCGGCTCGCGAGCTCCTGCGGGGTCAGTTCACGAATCTTCACGCCGTTGAGCCAGTCGAGCTTCTTGATGTCGAAGATCGGTCCCACCGGATTCACCTTCGCAAAATCGAAGCCGGCCACGAACTCATCGAACGTCAGCACCTCTCGCTCGGACCCGTCGGCCTCGATGATCGGTGGATACCCCAGCAGGCAGAGGAAGTTCACGAGGGCCTCCGGCAGATATCCCTGCTCACGGAACCAGGTGAGCGCCGCGGCCGGGTTCTTGCGCTTGCTGATCTTGGATCTGTCGGCATTGCGCAGCAGCGGCATATGCACCCACGCCGGCTCCGGCCACCCCAGCTGGCGGTAGAGCAGCCGGTGCTTCGGCGTGGAGCTGATCCACTCCTCGCCGCGCACGACGTGCGTGATACCCATCTCATGGTCGTCGACGACGACCGCCAGGTGATAGGTGGGGAATCCGTCAGCCTTGCGGATCACCTGGTCGTCGGGCCGCGGTGCCGACATGGTGCCGCGGATGAGGTCGGTGAAGGTCAGCTCGACGTCATCCGGCACGAGCATCCGGACGACCGGGGTGTCGCTGAAGCCGGGCAGCGCAGCTCGCTCTTGCGCCGTCTTGCCCAGGCACATGCGGTCATAGCCCGTGGCGGACTGCTTGGACTTCTGCTGTTCCTCGCGCATTTGAGCGAGCCGCTCGCTAGAACACCAGCAGTAGTAGGCCTTACCTTCCGCGCGGAGCCGCTCGATGATCGGGCCGTAGGTCTCGAGGCGCTCGGACTGGCGGTACGGCGCGTACGGGCCGCCGAGGTCGGGCCCCTCGTCCCACGTCACGCCGAGCCAGTGCAGGGTGTCGTAGAGCTGTGCCTCGGAGTCGGCTCGGAAGCGCGCCCGGTCCGTGTCCTCTACCCGCAGCACGAACTGCCCGCCGTGCCGACGCGCGAACGCGAGGTTGAACAACGACATATAGGCCGTGCCGACGTGTGGGTCTCCGGTCGGCGACGGGGCGACGCGCAGGCGGGGAGGCTGTGGGCTAGGGGCTGAAGTGGGCGTGCTCATGGTGGCCCCAGCCTACGCGGGCGCGAATCGAGCCATGCCCGGCGCCGACGCTCATCGCTCGCGGCGAAGGAAGGGGTTGGCCAGCGTGCCGATGCCCTCGATCTCCACCTCGACGCGCTGGCCGTGATCGACCCTGCCGACGCCCTCGGGCGTGCCGGTGAGGATGACGTCGCCGGGTAGCAGGGTGAAGGCCGCCGATGCGTAGGCGATGAGGCTGGGGATGTCGTGGATCATCTGCCTCGTCGACCCGTCCTGCACGACCTCACCGTCCAGACGGGTAACAACCCGCAGGTCGGAGGTGTCGAGCTCGGTCTCGATCCACGGCCCCAGGGGGCAGGACGTGTCGAAGCCCTTGGCGCGCGCCCACTGCTTGTCCGGGCCCTGCAGGTCACGGGCCGTCACGTCGTTGGCGCACGTGTAGCCGAAGATGACGTCGCCGGCTCGATCGACCGGGACGTCCTTGCACATCCGGCCGATGACGACCGCGAGCTCGCCCTCATAGGAGCAGTGCTGGGTGAAGGGCGGAATGATGACCGGGTCGTCGGGTCCGACGACGGCTGTGTTCGGCACGAGGAACATGAGGGGTTTCTCGGGCACCTCATTGCCCAGCTCGGCCGCGTGCGCCGCGTAGTTACGACCGATGCCGATGATCTTGCTGCGCGGGATCACGGGCGCGAGCAGCCGCACCTCACCCAGCTCGACTCGCGCTCCGGTGCCCGACACGGGCGTGTAGAGAGGGTCGCCGGATACCCCCGCGATCCACTCCGATCCGGGATCACCTTGGAGAACCCCGTAGGAGGGGTCGTCACCGGTCGTGTAGCGGACGATGCGCATGTCGGTTCACCTGGTGTCATCGAGTCGGTTCAGCACGGCCTTGCCCATAATGTCGTACCCCGCGGCATTGGCGTGAATATCGTGCACCGAGCACATCCAGGTCCACGTGCAGATGCGGGCGACATTGCGCGGCACCTCACCGACTCCGGGCAATTCGACCTGCCGCACGTCTCGGGAGTCGAAGGCGGCGGCCACCCGAGCCGTCCTAGCACCGCGATCGGCGGCGGCGCGGCGGATGAGGGTGTTGAGGCGCGTCTGCACTTTGCTCGCGGCGATCGCGAGTTGACGACCGTCCGGACCGTTCAGCCGAGCGGCCAGATAGGGATTGTAGTAGTCGAGCACCACAAGTCGCGCGCGCGGCGCCGCGCGATGCACCGTCGCCAGGATGACCTCGAGGTTTCGGCCCACCGCATCGAGTTCCCTTTCCGCACAAGCGATGTCGATCCCGTTGCCGGCCAGGCAAGCCCGCACGTCGTTGGCGCCGATCGTCACGGTGATCAGGCGCGTGTCGTGGTGCCTGCGCAGGAAGGACCGCGCTGCGGCAAGCTGCGAGCCCTCCGGGTAGGTGCACTGCCCTCCGGCGATCATGGTCCGGGCCGTCTCTCCCGAGCACGCCAGATTCGTCGTCCGCATCGGTTGCCCGCGCTCGGACAGACCCGCGTTCACGACCCCGGTATAACCTCCGGTCGGGTCATCGCCGGCCGCCTGCCCATCGTGGGCGGGCTGATAGCCGGCGGCCAGCGAATCCCCGAGCGACAGATAGCGGCCCCGCGACGGCACGCTCCCGCCCGCCGGCGCAGCGGTCACCGCCGGCACAGCCGTCGCGGGGGACCCCAGGAACTGCGAGGGCAAGATCAGGCTCAGGCCCAAGCCAACGGTCGCGAGCACCCGCCAGCCACGTCGAATCGGTACGCGCCTCATGTCGAACTCCCGTGGCTGCAATGGATTTCCCGGATTCCTGGGCCCTAGGTTACGACTCGCGCCGAACCTCGGGCCGGCGACCCGGACCGCACGTTGGCCCGGTGACCCAGGCCGCAGCTGGTGCCGGTGACCCAGGCCGCAG
>JAUNUZ010000147.1 GCA_030537915.1 Micrococcales bacterium | reverse complement strand
GGCGAGCCGGAGCTCAACCGACGCGGTCTACACGCCCTGCCGCCCGGCACGCGGCTGGCTTCGAACATGGCTCCGACGACGGCACGGCATGACGGCGGCGCCACCTTGGCCATCGGGAGCCCAGGCGCCGACCGCATCACGACCGCGCTGTTCCAGGTCCTGGGCGGGGTCTGCCTCGACGGTCACCCCCTGCAGCGGGCAATCGACCAGCCGCGGCTGCACATCGCCATCGACGACAAGGGCCGCGAGCGTATCGAATACGAGGACTCACCGATCCCAGCCGAGGTCGCCCTGGGCACCGGTCTCCCGTCGGTCGCCCACCCGGGGTTGTCGATGTACTTCGGCGGGGTCGGGGCCGCGGCACGCCACGACGACGGCCGCCTCGACGCGGCGGGTGATCCGCGCCGCGAGGCGGCGGTCGGGGTCGGCTGAGGGTCGGGGTCGGCTGACGCGTTTGGGACTCGATCCGACCTGTCCGCCGGGTCCTGCTAGGGCAGGACGCGGACCTCGCGTCCGTCCCCGTCGATCCGCACGCGGATCCAATCGTCGGCGCGGTGGCCTGCGTAGGGGTGAGCGGGCAGTACGAGGACGCTCTCGCCGCGGTGCTGATCCGCTATCTCCTCGTAGGGGTCCTGCGCCGCCAAGGGCAACGCCCGCACCTCCAGGCCGGGCTCGACCCGTACGACGCAGCCCCACCGTCGAGCGAACCTTTCACCCTGCGCGCTGCGCGAGGGCGCAGCCCAGACGGCGGCGGCGCGCGTCTCTTCGGGCAGGTCGTCCGGCTCCGCGGCCTGCGACCCCAGGACGTAGAGCGTGGCCGCGCACTGCAGGTCGCTCACGTCGACACGCCTACCGGGGAACCACAGGCCTGCGCGCTGACGCCACGATCGATGGGCTGTAGCCCGCTGGCCGCGCGGATCGTGTCGACGATCACAGCCATCGCTGCTGTGAGGTCGTGATCCTTGGGGGTGAAGACCTCCGCCACGCCCTGGGCGCGCAGACGGGCCGCGTCGGCCGCGGGGATGATCCCGCCGACAACGACCGGCACGTCACCGGCCCCGGCCTCGCGCAGGCCGGCGAGGATATCGGGCACGAGCTCGAGATGCGAACCGGAGAGGACCGAGATGCCGACGCAGTGCACGTCCTCGGCCACCGCGGCGGCGACGATCTCCCGTGTCGTCAGGCGAATGCCCTGGTAGACAACCTCGAAGCCAACATCGCGGGCGCGTACGGCGACCTGCTCGGCGCCGTTGCTGTGCCCGTCCAGACCCGGCTTGCCGACGAGCAGGCGCAGGTGAGTGCCGAGCTCCTCACCGGTCTGGCGGACCTCGTCGCGCACCGCCTGCATCCGGCGCCCCGAGGGGGTGTCCGCGGCTGAGTCACCGACGCCGACGGAGCCGCTCAGGCCGGTCGGAGCGCGGTACTCGCCGAAGACGGCCCGCAGCGCACTCGCCCACTCCCCCGTCGTCACGCCCGCTGCGGCACAGCGGACCGTGGCCGGCATGAGGTTCGCGTCGGTCCCGGCCGCATCGGCCAGAGCGGCCAGAGCCTGCTGCACCTCGGTGCGGCGCACGGGGTCCGCGTCGCGAGCCGCGCGCCACGCCCGCACGGAGTCGACGGCGGCGGCCTCGACGCCCGGATCGACTCGATGGATCGCCGTGTCGAGGTCGGCGGTCAGCGGGTTCGGCTCGGTCGTCGTGAAGGCGTTGACTCCCACGACGACCTCGTCGCCCGCCTCGATGCGCTGGCGGCGGCGGGAGTGCGAGGCGACGAGCTCGCCCTTGAGGAAGCCGGATTCGACGGCGGCGACAGCCCCGCCGAGCCCCTCGATCCGGGCCATGAGCTTCTTGGCGCCGACGATGATCTCGGCCACCTTCGCCTCGACGACGACGGACCCCGTGAAGAGGTCGTCGTACTCGAGCAGGTCCGACTCGTAGGCGAGCACCTGCTGCATCCGCAGCGACCACTGCTGGTCCCACGGCCGCGGCAGGCCGAGCGCCTCGTTCCAGGTCGGCAGCTGCACGGCCCGGGCGCGGGCGTCCTTGCTCAGCGTGACACCGAGCATCTCCAGGACGATCCGCTGGACGTTGTTCTCGGGCTGCGCCTCGGTGAGGCCGAGGGAGTTGACCTGCACGCCATACCGGAAGCGGCGCTGCTTGGCGTCCTGCACGCCATACCGGTCGCGGGTCAGCTCCTCCCACAGCGCGACGAAGGCGCGCATCTTGCACATCTCCTCCACGAAGCGGACCCCGGAGTTGACGAAGAAGCTGATGCGAGCGACGACGTCGCCGAAGCGCTCCGCCGGCACCTGGCCCGCGTCGCGCACGGTGTCCAGGATCTCCACGGCCGTCGCCATCGCGAAGGCGACCTCCTGCACGGGCGTCGCGCCCGCCTCCTGCAGGTGGTAGCTGCAGACGTTGACCGGGTTCCATCCCGGCATCGCGCGGACCGTGTAGGCAATCGTGTCGGCCGTCAGCCGCAGGCTGGGCCCCGGCGGAAAGACGTGCGTCCCGCGCGAGAGGTACTCCTTGATGATGTCGTTCTGCGTCGTCCCGGCGAGCGCGCGGGCCGCGGCGTCCTGGCCCGCTTGGTCGGCGCCCGCGGCTCTGGCCTGCTCCCGGGCCACGGCCTCATAGAGCGCGAGCAGCCACATCGCGGGCGCGTTGATGGTCATCGACGTGTTCATCTTCGCCAACGGGATATCGGCGAAGAGCGCTCGCATGTCGCCGATGTGGGCGATCGGGACGCCGACCTTTCCGACCTCCCCGCGAGCCAACTCGTCGTCGGGGTCGTAGCCCGTCTGTGTCGGCAGGTCGAAGGCCACCGACAGCCCTGTTTGCCCCTTGGCGAGGTTCCGCCGATAGAGTTCGTTGCTTGCCTTGGCACTCGAGTGCCCGGCATAGGTCCTCATTACCCACGGCTTTGTGCGCTCACCCATGCGTTGCACGGTATCCCGCGCACTCCCGTGAGGTCGATACGTCAGGGAATACTCGTGTCGCCGGCCCCCACCCGTGCGGTCTCCCGCAGGCGGCGCGCCTCCCGCGCCCGGTATACCCGCCCCGTCACGGGGAATCGCCGCAGCAACTCGGCCTTGAGCCGCAGGCCGCGGTCGCTGGGTAGGACCGCGGCCGCCTCGGCACACCAGTGCGCGGCCCCGGCCACGTCGCCCGCGCCGAGCGCCCGGGCAGCACGCTCCTTGCTCAGCCCGGGCCAGTCCTTGGCCACGGTCAGCTCGAGGAACTCGCGTTCGGGCGGCGACAGCGTGTCGGCGAACTGCTCGAGCAGTCGGCGCCGCACCCGCCGGTTGTTGTCGTTCATCAGCTCGCCCTTGCTCGACATCGACCCGCCCGCCAGTCGGTAGAGCGCGGTGGGTTCGGTGACGAAGTGCACCTCCCAGCCCGAGAGCACCGCGCGGGCCCAGAAGTCGTAGTCCTCCATCGCCGTCAGCTCGGGGCTGAACCCACCCAGCTCCTGCCACATGGCGCGTGGGAAGACGGAAAAGATGGTCGCAATGTTGTCCTCGAGCATGTTCCTGCGCTGGGTGGCCAGGTCGGCCCGCGGCCTGTCGAAGACCCGGCGGTGCGGCAGGATGCCTTCTGCAGACAGCAGGTAGGCGTTGGAGGAGACGAACCGGCGCCTCCCACCGGCCGCCAACCACGCCCTGACGGCCCGCTCGACATACGGCGGCAAGAAGACGTCGTCGGCGTCGAGGATCGCGATGAGGTCACCGTGTGTGGCGGCTATCGCCGCGTTGCGGGCCTGCGCGAGCCCCCGGTTCTCCTGGTGGACGACACGCACGAGGGGGCCGTAGGCCGCCGCGATAGCCGCGCTCGCATCCGTCGCTCCGTCAATACAGACGACGATCTCCAGGACCGGATACGTCTGGTTGAGCGCACTGGAGATCGTCTCCCCCACGGTTCGCTCGGACTGATAGGTGGGGATGACTACGCTCACCGTCGGATCCGCGGACATGGCGACGCCTCTCAGTGACGGACAACGGTGATTGCGTTCTCTGCCAGGTTAATCCACCAGCGTCGCCGCCCCGGGACGGCTCGACGCGGCACTGCCGGTGACCGGCTCCCGCGCCTTCGCCGCACGCTTGGATCCTGCTCGGTCCACCTTGGAGGTAGACGGGGATACCGCCGGGAGGCGCGGAGTGTGTGACACCATGCCACCTATGGTCAACCTCACCCGCATCTATACGCGCACCGGTGACCTGGGCTCGACTCACCTCGGTGACTTCACTCGGACTTCGAAGACCGACCCGAGACTTGCCGCCTACGCCGATGCCAACGAGGCGAACGCGGCACTCGGCATCGCGATCGCCGCCGGCCAACTCGACGACGACGTCGTGGCGACCCTGACCAGGGTGCAGAACGACCTGTTCGATGTGGGGGCGGACCTGTGCAATCCGCTGGCATCCTCCTACGACTACCCTCCGCTGCGCGTCGAACAGCGCTGGATCGACGAGCTGGAAGCCGACTGCGACACGTACAACGCTCGCCTGCAGAAGCTGCGGTCATTCATCCTGCCCGGCGGCACGATCGGGTCAGCCCACCTGCACCTGGCCTGCACGGTCACCCGCCGCGCCGAACGTTCTACGTGGGCGGCCATCGAGGCCTACGGCAGCGAAGCGGGTCAGAAGGGGGCCACGCCACCCGGCGGGATCAACCCGCTCACGGCGGTTTACCTCAACCGGCTGTCCGATCTGCTGTTCATCCTCGCGCGGGTGGCCAACCTGGGGCGTCCCGGCGACGCCGGTGACGTGTTGTGGAAGCCCGGCGGCGGACGCGAGGAGATTCCCGCCCGCCATTGAGTCCGCGCCCGCAGCAATCGACCTCGCCGGGCAGTCGCTAGCAATCAACCTCGCCGGCACGGCTGGGCACCTCTACCCCTCGACCCGCCAGTCCATCGGCGGGCCCGCCTCCAACCACGCCCGCACCGCGGTGTAGCTGTCCGGCGACATCACCAGCTGAAACGTCCTGCCGTCGACGGTAGGGCGGGGCGCGACCGTGAAGTGCACCCGCAACGGTCGGCTCACGCCGACGAATGCGCCGATCGTCTCCGACGCCTCGACGGGCCTGGTCTCTCCGGCGACGTCCAGAGCCCCGCGAAGCCACACGTGGCGGGCGCGAGCCGTCACCCCGAACAGGGGGAACCACATGAGGGAGGACGATGTGACCTTCAGCAACCCGGCATGCCACCGCGAGCCGGGGAGACGCAACGCGCACAGCACCGGCACGGCGTGGCCCGCGATGAGGCGACGCCGGACGAGCGTGACGACGAGGAAAAGCACGATGAGGCCGACGATGCCGACGAAGATGACCTCACTGGTGCGGATCGCCGCTCCCATCGCCGAGCCCGCTCAGAATTGCTGGACCGAATCGGTGACGATCGTGACGCGATCCCGGTCAACGGATAGGAATCCACCCTCGACCCGGACGGTCTTGCCGCCGTCGTCACTCTCGATGCTCACGTCACCCTCGGCGAGCGCCGTCAACATCGGCACGTGGCCGGGCAGGACACCGAACTCGCCTTCGACTCCTCGAGCGCTGACCTGACGCGCCGGGCCCTCCCAGATCTTGCCGTTGGCGGCTACGAGTTCGACTTGCAGTTCGGCCACGGGGTCCTCCGTCGATGCGCGGGTGGGTGCTCCCTGGAGTCTAGCGGTCGGTACGAACACGGCCCTCGGGCATGACCGCGACCGGGCCACCGGGTGCGGGCCGGTTCTGTGCGGGTCCGTGACAATCGCCGGCGGCCGCGGTGCCTCCCGCACGGCGTTCCAGCCTACCGACGAAACTCGCAGTGTCGGTTTAGAATTGCTGCTCCTGACCCGGTCGGGGGAGGTCCGTGGCGGCGACCGCCTGTTGCCGCGGGTTGGACCGTGTCGCCGTTGCGGCCATACCGAGCAGGTAACGCCTTGCCGAACTCTGACTCCATCGTCATTGCCATCCCGACCTATCGACGACCCGAGCAACTCGCCGAGCTTCTCGAATCCCTGCTCCCGCAGGTTTTGCCGGCACACGTCCAGGTCGTCATCGGCGACAACGACTGTGGCGCCGATGCCGCGGAGGTCGTCTCGCGATTCCGCGAGCGCGGGCTGGCGATCGCCTACGTCCCGGTCCCGGAGCCGGGAATCTCTCAGGTGCGCAACTCGCTGGTCCGCGAAGCGACGCGGGCGTGCCCCGGGTGGCGCCTCCTGGTCATGCTCGACGACGACGGAACCGTGCTGCCCGGCTGGTTCGACGCCCTCGTGCAGGGCGCGAAGCGCTACGACG
>JAUNUZ010000146.1 GCA_030537915.1 Micrococcales bacterium | reverse complement strand
TCGCACGCTCTCGAAACGGCGGACGAGCGACTCGTCGTTGGCGTCGACGAAGACGACCCGGGGGTGATGACCGGCGATCTGCAGGTCCGACAGCGCATGCTGGAAGGCGGCGAAAAAGTCTCTGCTGCGAGCGTCGACGACAGCGGCCAGCCGCGGCACGGCCTGGCGCTCGGCCACGCGGCTGTTGGCCAGCTCCGCCAGGGCCGGCAGCATTTGCGGCGGGAGGTTGTCGACGACATACCAGCCGATGTCTTCCATTGCGTGCGCGGCCGTGCTGCGCCCGGCGCCGGACATCCCCGTGAGTATGACGACGTCGGTGCGATCGGGCGATGGGCTCTGCCCGCTCATCGGTGCTCCTCGGGCTCTGCTGGCGACTGGGCTGACGACGTCAACTCGACCCATCCTGGCAGGCCGCAACGCCGAAGGACACATTGCATCGCCCGGACCGGGCGGGGCCCGCCGTCGCCGGGCTAGTCCAGAACCTCGCCTGTCATCACGTTGACGGCCGGCTCGGGGGTAGCACCGGCAAATCGCTCTCGAATCGTCTGCGCGAGCGCCGGACCGATGCCGGACACCCCCTGGAGCTCCTCGACCGAGGCCGCGCGCACCCCGGCGACGGTGCGGAAGTGTCGCAGTAGAGCGGCGCGGCGCGCCTGCCCGAGGCCGGGGATGCCGTCGAGCTCGCTGCGTGTCATCGCCTTGGACCGGCGCTGGCGATGGAACGTGATCGCGAAGCGGTGCGCCTCATCCCGCAACCGCTGCAGCAAGAAGAGCCCCTCACTGGTACGCGGCAAAAGGATGGGAAAGTCAGCAGCGGGGAGCCATAGCTCCTCGAGTCGCTTGGCCAGCCCGACGACCGCCACATCAGTGAGGCCGAGCTCGCTCAGGGCCGCCTGCGCGGCGTTGACCTGAGGCAGACCGCCGTCAACGACGACGAGCTGCGGCGCGTATGCGAAGCGCCGTGGGCGACCGGTGTCCGGGTCGATCCCGACCGGCACGCCCGCCTCTCCACCCGCGACCTCTCCGGCCACCTCCGCCGGAGTCGCAAGGAGAGGGTCGGCATCCCGGTAGCGGTCTCGGGCCTGCCGCCGGAAACGCCGGGTCAAAACCTCGGCCATCGCGGCGGTGTCATCGCCGCGCCCCTGCCCGTGCTCATCGAGGACGTCACCGCGGACGATGAAACGGCGGTATTCGGACTTGCGCGGTAGGCCGTCCTCGAAGACCACCATCGAGGCCACGACGTTCGTCCCCTGCACGTGCGACACGTCGAAACACTCGATGCGCAGCGGCACTTCGTCGAGGTCGATGGCCTCCTTGAGTTCCTCCAACGCACGGCCGCGGGCCGTCAGGTCGCCCGCTCGCGAGACCTTGTGGCGGGCCAGCGACTGCTGGGCGTTGCGCTCCACTGTCTGCAGGAGTGCTCGCTTGTCGCCTCGCTGCGGCACGCGTAGGTCAACGCGGCGCCCCGCAAGGGTGCAGAGCCACTGCGCGAGGACACTCGCGTCCGTAGGCAAGAGCGGCACCAGCACCTCCCGCGGCACGCCCTCGGGGGATTCCCCACCGTAGATCTGCTGCAGCAGGTGACCGACGAGATCGGCATCGGCCTCGTCCTGGCGCTCCAGCACCCAGCCGCGCTGCCCGCGGATACGACCTCCCCGCACGTGGAAGACCTGCACGCTGGCCTCGAGTTCATCGCCGGCGATAGCGAAGACGTCCGCATCGGTCGCGTCGGTGAAGACGACCGTCGAGCGCTCCAGTGCCTTCTGCAGAGCGCCGATGTCGTCGCGCAGCCGCGCAGCCGCCTCGAAGTCCAGTTCGGCCGCGGCCTGCTTCATCTTCGTCTCGAGGCGCCGGACGAAGCGTCCGGTGTTTCCAGCCATGAAGTCGCAGAAGTCCTCGGCGATCTGGCGATGCTCGCCCGCATCGACGCGCCCCACACACGGCGCGCTGCACTTGTCGATGTAGCCGAGCAAGCACGGTCGGCCCACCTGACCGGCGCGCCTGAACACCCCGGCGCTGCACGTGCGCACCGGGAAGACCCGCAGCAGGGTATCGAGGGTCTCCCGGATCGCCCAGGCGTGCGCGTACGGCCCGAAGTAGCGGGTCGTCTTGCGCTTCGCACCGCGCATGACTTGCGCGCGGGGGAATTCCTCTCCCATTGTCACGGCCAGGTATGGGTAGGACTTGTCGTCCCGGTATTTGACGTTGAAGCGCGGGTCGAATTCCTTGATCCAGGAGTACTCCAGCTGCAGCGCCTCGACCTCGTTGGCGACGACCGTCCACTCCACGGCGACGCCCGTGGTCACCATGGAGCGAGTCCGCGGGTGCAGGGCCGACAGGTCCTGGAAATACGAGGACAGCCGGGAGCGAAGGGACTTGGCCTTGCCGACATAGATCACCCGCCCGTCGCGATCGCGGAAGCGGTAGACGCCGGGATCCGTGGGAATGTCTGACGGGCGTGGGCGGTAGGTGAATGGGTCGGCCACCGCTCCACCCTACGTTCGCGGCTCCGGCTGCCGGGCACACCGGCTCCCCTCCGGCCCGACGCCCCGCTTGCAGCGGTGGGCCAGTGTGGCGAGCCTTACATAACGACCTGGCCACATAGGACCACAAAAACACCGCTGCACGTTCCCGGCGACTTATCGTCACGAGCACCCGCTCGCAATCCAGCAGGCGAGTCGAACCCGGGCGACCGCCCGGATCGTGTGTGACTACACAGGAGGTCCTGTGCTTCAGCGTTCCGTGGTTCGGGTCGGCGTGACGATCCTCGCGTCATCTTTGGCACTGTCCGCGTGTGGCTCCCGCGGGGGCGACACCGGCACCAGCGGTGGCGGCGGCAGTAGCGACAAAACGGCAACGATCGGCGTCATCGCGCCCCTCACAGGTGACCTGTCCGCCCTGGGACTGGGGATCCAGCACTCGGTGGAACTCGCCGTCAAGCAGGCCAACGATTCCAAGGCCATCCCCGGGTGGACCCTCAAGGTCGACCCCAAGGACGACGAGGGCAAGCCGGAGCCAGGCAAGAACGCGGCCACCGCGCTCTCGGGCGACGACAGCGTCGTCGGAGTCGTCGGCACCCTCAACAGCTCGGTCGCGCAGAACGTCCAGCCGGTCCTCTCCTCCGCCAACATCGTGCAGGTCTCGCCGGCCAACACGAACCCGAGCCTGACACGCGGCGCGGACTTCACCAACGCGCCCAAGCGCGCTTACCCCTCCTACTTCCGCACGTGCACCACCGATGACGTGCAGGGGCCGTTCGCGGCGCAGTACCTCCTGAGTAAGGGCATCAAGAAGGTCGCGACGATTCATGACAAGAAGACCTACGGCCAGGGTCTCGTCGCCGCCTTCAGCAAGGAGTTCACTGCCAAGGGCGGCACCATCTCCGCCGCGACGACCATCAACCCGGATGACGCGAACTTCCAGACGGCCATCACCGCTGTCAAGGGCTCGTCGCCGGCGGCCGTCTACTACGGCGGTGAGTTCCCGCAGGCGGGGCCGCTCTCGCAGCAGATGAAGAGCGCCGGGCTCAACGTGCCGCTGATGGGCGGCGACGGCATCTTCGATGACAAGTTCATCGCGCTGGCCGGCAAGACCTCGACCGGTGACCTCGCAACCTCCGTCGGCGCCCCGACGGCCAGTCTTGACAAGGGCAAAACCTTCCTCGCGGCCTACAAGGCAGCTGCCTACCCCGACGCCTCGGGAGCCTACGGCGCGTACGCCTACGACGCCGCGAACGCCATCATCGAGGGCCTGAAGACCTCCCTCAAGGACGCTCCGGACGCCAAGTCCGCTCGTCAGGCGACCGTGGACGCCGTGGGCAAGGTCAACTTCGAGGGTGTCACCGGCACCGTCGCATTCGACCAGTACGGCGACTCCAAGACCCGCGTGCTCACCGTCTATGAGGTCAAGGACGGCAAGTGGGCGCCCGTCAAGACCGACGAGTTCAAGTAGACCCGACCACTCCCAGACACACAGCTCGGGCGGCGGGCGATCCTCGCCGCCCGAGCTGTGCGTCCGATGACACAGGACAGGAGGTCGGCCCCGCATGGGAGACATCCCCCAGCAACTCGTCAACGGGCTGACGAACGGGTCGCTCTACGCGCTGATCGCCGTCGGCTACACCGTCGTGTACGGCATCGTGCAGCTCATCAACTTCGCGCACGGTGAGGTGTTCATGATCGGCGCATTCGGCGCCCTGAGCACGTACTTCGTCCTGTTCAAGGACACGACCGCCATCTGGGTCCTGCCCGTCATGATGCTCGGGGCCATCCTCGCGTCGGTGGGCACGGCCGTTCTCATGGAGCGGATCGCGTATCGGCCGCTACGATCCGCGCCGCGGCTTGCGCCGCTCATTACCGCCATCGGCATCTCGATCTTCCTGCAGGAGTTCGTTCGCATCTTCTACGGGACCATCCCAGGCTTCCCGAGTGCGAAGTCCAAGATTCCCTTCCCCCGGATCGACGTCGTGACCGGGGCGGCGATCCCCTTCGGTCCGGTCCAGATCCAGCGCCCCGCCCTCTTCACGATGGGGTGCCTCCTTGTGTGCGGCATCTTCTTGTGGTGGTTCATCAACAAGACCAAGCAGGGTAGGGCGATGCAGGCGGTCTCCCAGGACCCCGATACCGCGCGTCTCATGGGCATCAACGTCGACCAGATCATCGTCATCGCCTTCGCCGTCGGCGCCGCGCTGGCCGCGATCGCGGGCGTCGCCCAGGGGCTGCAGAACAACAACATCGACTTCAAGATGGGCTTCATGGCCGGCCTCAAGGCGTTCACGGCCGCCGTGCTCGGCGGCATCGGCAACGTTCAGGGTGCGATCGTGGGGGGTCTCGCACTCGGCGTCGCAGAGGCGCTGGCCAGTGCCGTCCCATGGATCGGCGGCACCTGGAAGGACGTCTTCGCCTTCGCGCTGCTCATCCTCGTCCTCGTCTTCCGGCCCGAGGGCCTGCTCGGAGCGAGGGTGGTGGATCGCGCATGAGCAAGTTCTCCCTCTCCCTGCAGCCGTCGCCGGTGGGGTGGCCTCTGGCGCTGGCCGGTTCCCTACTCCTCATCGTCGGATCGCTCCTGTCATGGTGCTGGCGACCTGGCGTCCTGGGCAACGTCTCGCTCAACTTCAATCCCGCACCCGTCCAGCTGACGATGCTCGTCCTCGGGCTGCTGGCGCTTGCGTTCGTGCTCATGGCCAAGGGCCCGCTGGGCAAGATCGGTGCGTTCGTCGACGTCGCCAAGGCGCTGCGCGGCCTCACCCTCGGCGCCTTCGCCTATATGGCCCTGGTACTCCTGGCCATCACGATGGAGACCAAGGGGCTCATCAACGCCGATCCCGGAGCCTGGGTAACCCTCGCCGGAACACTGTTGCTCCTTCCGGGCAGCCTGCTCCTATCCCACCAGCCGCGACGTGACATCACCAAGGTGCGCATGTCGTCGTGGGCCGACCTCACGGTCATCATCGTGGGAGTTGCCTTCTTCCTCGCACTGGTGGCCTACGCCCTCGACCTGAAGGACCCGTGGCAGTTCGTGCTCCTGCTTCTGGGGGTAGGGGCGGCCTCCGCGGGGATCTCCGGCGGCCGGCTCTTCACGTGGCTCGGGATCGTCGGCTCGCGGCACAGTCGCGTGCTGATGTTGGCGGCCTTCGCCGCTGCCTTCGCATTCCCGCTGACCCAGAGCGGCTCCGACGCCAACATGTCGATTGCGACCCAGGTCATCATCTTCGCCGCCACCGCGCTCGGCCTCAACGTCGTCGTCGGACTGGCCGGCTTGCTCGACCTCGGTTACATTGCCTTCCTCGGCGCCGGCGCCTACGTGGGCGCGGTCCTGTCCGGATCGGCGTTCGCCACGATCAACTGGACGCCGCCGTTCCTCGTCACCGTGCTCATCGGCTCGTGCTTCTCGGCATTGCTCGGCCTCATCATCGGTTCGCCGACCCTGCGCGTCTCGGGCGACTATCTGGCCATCGTGACACTCGCCTTCGGGGAGATCTTCCGCTACGCGATGTTCAACCTCGACGGGAACAACGGGCCCAACCTGACGAACGGGCCAAACGGCATCCCGAACATCCCCGAGCTCAATTTCTTCGGATTCGATTTCGGGCAGCGGCACAATGTGCTCGGGATCGTTCTGACTCGCTTCGCTAACTACTACTTCCTGCTTCTGCTCGTCCTCGGACTGATCATCCTGATCTTCGTCCGGATGAACAACAGTCGGATCGGTCGAGGCTGGGTCGCCATCCGCGAGGACGAGAAGGCTGCGGACGCGATGGGCGTCAACGTTTTCGGCCTCAAGATCCTGGCCTTCGCCGGTGGCGCCTTCCTCGCCGGTCTGGCCGGAACCATCAAGGCCCACCACGATGTGTCCGTCACCCCGGACCAGTACCAATTCCTCG
>JAUNUZ010000145.1 GCA_030537915.1 Micrococcales bacterium | reverse complement strand
CGACGACCTCTCCCGGCACGCGGACGCCGTCCACCACTCCGGTCGGACCGTGTGGGTAGGCGCGGCGCGGGACCGATGTGTTTAACGTGGCGCCCTGACGTCCATCCGTCCAGGAGTCCGCCCTTGTCCCCCTCTCTCGTGACGCGCACGACCGGTGCCACCCGTGGCGCCCGTGCCCTGCTGGGTTGCGCGCTCGCGGTCTGCCTCGGGGCCACCGCTACCGTCGGCACCGGAGCGGCCTCCTCGGCGGCATCGGCCTCCCCGACAGCGTCCGCGTTCCCGGTGGCAACGACCGCCCCTGGCGACCGCACCGCGCTGGACGCCGTCGGTGGAGTCCTCGCGACCGTCACTGCACACACGAAGAGGACAGGGGTTGCCGCAAAGACCCGGTCCTATGTCGTCAACGTCGGCACCGGCGCGGCGATCTCGGCCGGCCGCGCGCGCATCGCCGCGGCCGCTGCCGCCGGCGCGGGCGGCGACGTCGTGCAGTCCTGGCCGCACATCGGCGTGCTCGTCGTCCGCAGCCCACGGGCCGACTTCGTCGCGCGGTTGCGCCCCTCCGCCACCACTCGGATCACCTCGGTGGGGCCGACCCGCAGCGTGCCGGTCGAGCAGCCCCTACGCCCCCGGGCCTCCGGTGGCGCTTCGGCCCTGGCCGCGACAACGCACCCGGCGGCCATCGTGGCGGACCGCCGCGAACGCGAGCAATGGGGCCTGCGGGCGGTCGGCGGTCCCACCTCCGTGGGCGCCGGGGCGGGGGTCACGGTCGCCGTGCTCGACAGCGGCATCCAGCCGAACCACCCTGACCTCATCGGGCGCATCGATCCTGCGCGCTCGCTCGACTGCACCGATGGCGGCCGCCCTGATCCCAGCCCCGCACGCTGGCGCAACACGACGAGCGGGCACGGGACCCACGTCGCCGGCATTATCGCCGCCGCCCGCAACGGGATCGGGGTCGCGGGTGTCGCGCCCGGAGCGCGCGTCGCATCCATCAAGGTCGTCGACGACGACGGCTTCATCTACCCCGAATACGCGATCTGCGGGATTCTGCGCACGGCGGACTCCGGGCTGCGCATCGCCAATCACAGCTACTACATCGACCCGTGGCGCTTCTGGTGCGGCTCGAACCCGACCCAGGCACCGGCCCGCGAGGCGGTCCGGCGAGCCTTCGCCTACGCGCAGGCCCGCGGCGTGCTGTCGGTTGCGGCCGCGGGCAACGACTCCACCGACCTGGCGCACAAAAGGACCGACACGTTGAGCCCCAACGACAGCCGGCCCGTCTCGCGCCGGCTCGACCGCAGCTGCCTGGACCTGCCCGCGGAGCTGCCCGGAGTCCTCACCGTTGCCGCCGCGGACCCGGACGGCTCGATGGCGGCCTACTCCAACTACGGGCGCGGCGTCGTCGACGTCCTCGCGCCGGGCACCGAGATCCTCTCCACCTACCCGGACAGCCAGTGGGCGCCGCTGAGCGGCACGTCGATGGCGGCACCGCACGCCGCGGGAGTTGCCGCGATCCTGGCCGGCACGAGGCCGAAGGCCCGGCCGCACGAACTGCTCGCCTTGCTGCGCCGGCAGGCCCGGAACGTCCCTTGCCCGCGCGGTGACCGCAAGTGCACCGGCACCGTGTCCAACAACGCCTACGCAGGTGAGGGCATGGTGGACGCGCGACGCGCGAGATGAGAGACCTGCCAGGGGTCTAGCATGCTCGCGAGCACTCGTCTTGGCGCGTGGTCATTCGCCGCTGGTCCGGCCCGCCTGTCGCGGCGTTCGGGCCAAGGGTTGATGATCGGTCCAATACCGAGTTGAGTAGAGACCCGACAACGACGTCCAGGAGGCAAACCCGTGGCCGACGAGCTAACGAACCCGATTCAGCCCAAGACCTACCCGCCCAGCCCACAGGTCACGCAGTACGCGAACGCGAAGGCGGACCTCTACGAGCAGGCCGACAAGGATTTCGAGGGCTTCTGGGGTGAGCAGGCCCGCAAGTACCTCACGTGGAGCAAGGACTTCGACCAGGTACTCGATTGGTCAGACGCGCCGTTCGCCAAGTGGTATGTCGGGGGCGAACTCAACGTGGCCGTCAACTGCGTCGACCGCCACGTCGACGCCGGCAACGGCGACCGGGTCGCGATTCACTTCGTGGGCGAGCCCGGCGACGAGCGCGACATCACCTATGCCCAGCTCAAGGACGAGGTGTGCAAGGCCGCCAACGTCCTCACCGACCTCGGCGTCGAAAAGGGCGATGTCGTCTCGATCTACCTGCCCATGATCCCCGAGGCGATCATCACGATGCTGGCCTGTGCCCGCATCGGGGCACCGCACTCGGTCGTCTTCGGCGGTTTCTCCTCCGACGCCCTGCGCAGCCGCATCGCCGACGCCTCGGCCAAGGTCGTCGTCACCGCGGATTCCGGCTTCCGGCGCGGCAAGCCGTCGGCGCTCAAGCCTGCCGTCGATAAGGCGGTCAGCGGCGAGACCACGGTGACCAACGTCCTGGTCGTCAACCGCGGCGGCCTCGAGGCCGACATGGAGCCCGGCCGTGACATCTGGTGGCACGACGCGATGAAGGACGCCTCCGCCGAGCACGAGGCGCAGAACCACGACAGTGAGCACCCGCTCTTCATCCTCTACACCTCCGGCACGACGGGGAAGCCGAAGGGGATTCTGCACACCTCCGGTGGCTTCCTCACCCAGTGCGCCTACACGAACAGTGTCGCGCACGATGTGCACCCCGGCGAGGACGTCTACTGGTGCACCGCCGACATCGGCTGGGTCACCGGGCACAGCTACATCGTCTATGGACCCCTGGCCAACGGCGTGACCCAAGTCGTCTACGAGGGCACCCCCGACAGCCCACACAAGGGCCGATGGTGGGAGATCATCCAGAACAAGAAGGTGTCGATCTTCTACACCGCCCCGACCGCGATCCGCGCGTGCATGAAGTGGGGTAACGACATCCCCGATAAGTACGACCTGTCCTCGATCCGAATCCTCGGCTCGGTCGGTGAGCCGATCAACCCACAGGCGTGGGAGTGGTATTACAAGCACATCGGGCACGAGAAGGCGCCGGTCGTCGACACCTGGTGGCAGACCGAGACCGGGGCGATCATGATCAGTCCGCTGCCCGGCGTCACCTCCCTGGTCCCTGGGTCCGCCCAGCAACCGTTGCCGGGGATTTACGTCGACATCGTCGACGACGAGGCGAAGTCGGTCGAGAACGGCCAGACGGGTCTGCTCGTCGTCACCAAGCCGTGGCCGGCCATGCTCCGCGGCATCTGGGGCGACCCGGAGCGCTACAAGGACACCTACTGGTCGCGCTTCGAGACCCTCTACTTCGCCGGCGATGGTGCGAAGAAGGACGCGGACGGCAACATCTGGGTCCTCGGGCGGGTCGACGACGTCATGAACGTCTCCGGCCACCGCCTCTCGACGTCGGAGATCGAGTCGGCCCTCGTCTCGCACGCGCGCGTCGCCGAGGCCGCGGTCGTCGGTGCGACCGACGACATGACCGGTCAGGCCGTCGTGGCGTTCGTCATCCTCATCGATTCAGATGATGGCGACGAGGATCACGACGCACTCGTCCAGGAAATGCGCTCCCACGTCGGCAACGAAATCGGCCCGATCGCCAAGCCGAAGACGATCATGATCGTCAAGGAACTGCCCAAGACCCGCTCGGGCAAGATCATGCGGCGCCTGTTGCGCGATGTCGCGGAGAACCGCGAGGTCGGCGATGTCTCGACGCTGGCCGACTCCTCGGTGATGGACTTCATCAAGGACAACATGGGGGCCAAGAAGTAGGGCGGTCAGACGGCCCCGGGCTGCCTTGCGCACCGTCCGAGGCACGCAGAAGCCGGTCGCGGCAAGAGCGTCGCGACCGGCTTTTTCGCGTCCGGGGCACGCGCTTTCGAAGGTCGCTCGAGGGGGGCGTACGGCTAAGCGGTCTGCGAGCCCTTGACTGCGAGTACCGGCACCGGACTGTCGAGCAGAATCCGCTGCGCGACGCTGCCCAGGAGTAGCTTGCCGACCGGCGTCCGCCGCCGCAGGCCGATGACGATCATTTTCGCCTCGATCTCCGAGCCGATCGAGAGCACTGCTTCAGCGAGATCCGCGCCGACCTCCTGGCGAATCTCGTGGTCCAGCCCCGCCTCCGCGAGCCGGGTCTCCAGCAGCGAGGGCCCCGCGGAGTGTGAGTCGGCCAGCGCGTCCCTCTTCGAGGCGTTGACGACGACGACCGGCTCGCCCAGGCTGCGCGCCATGTCGAGCCCTGCGTCGAGGGCGGCCTCGCCGTGCTCGTTGGCGATATAGGCGATGACGATACTCATGTGATCTTCACTTTCCGGTCGCGAACGACCCGCAGGATGAGGGGTAGGGCAAGGATCTCGACGGATGCGACGCAGACGACGAGCGCGCAATCACCCTGTCCCGCTGTCGTCGCGAGGGGCCCCGGCCGAGGCGGTGGCCAAGACGTTTGGGGAGGGCACACAGGGCCGAGAGCAGACGCTTGGTCATCCGGGGACCCCTCTTCTGCAATGTCAGCGCGAGTGACGTGATGCACACGAAAGTACGCCGGACTCTAGCCCAAGCTGAGAATGGTTTGAGCCCCGGTGTCGGGCCATCGCCCTCGATCCGGGAGCGGGGAGGTCCTGCTGGCCTGGTCCCGATGATGGTGCCTGCGGTGCAGGATGCTGCCGACATCGTCCCAGCCCCGCCTCGCCCATGCCGCTGCCGCCCGCGCTGCCTGAACCGTGGCCTGGGGCCTCAGCACCGCCCGCCACTCGCTTGGGCTGGCCGCCTCGACCTGGCATGCTCGTCCGCAGTGAGCCTCGGGCCGGCGGTTGCAACACCCAGCCCGACGACAGGAGGACTAGACGATGACTTCTGCCAAGCCGACTTCGGAGCAGCCAGAGACTGCCGGCAGGCCCATGATGCAGCCGCGCGCGAAGGGTGATCTGCTCGGTCTGCTGACGCGACCGGCCCGCTATGTCTCTGGTCCGCAAGTCCTGGCCGAGTTACGCCGGGTCATCGTCTCCGGCCAGGTCGCGCCCGGCGCGATGATCCCCCTGGACGAGGTAGCCGACTTCTTCGGGGTGAGCCGGATCCCAGTGCGCGAGGCTCTGAAGACCCTGCTCGGCGAGGGGCTGCTGGAGCACCGGCCGCGTCTCGGCTACACCGTGACCCGGCTCTCGGAGGCGGAACTGTCCGAACTGTACGTCGTGGCCGCGGCGCTCGAAGCAGTCGCCCTCGCGGCAGCCGTGCGCAGCGCCGGTCCTTGGGACCACGAGCAGCTTCGCGACGTGCACGCCCGCTTGGAGGTGGCGATGGCCCGAGCCGAAGAGAATCGGGCCGCGACCGCGAGCACCGGCGAGGTGGCACCGGTCGACACCGCGGACCCCGAGGCAGCCGAGGCGGTCACCGACGAGGCGGGTAGTCACGATGCACTGGAGTTCCACCGGCTGTCCCGCGACTTCCACGAGGTCCTGCTACGCCCCTGCGGGATGCCCCGCCTGCTGCACTTGCTGTCGATCGCCAGGAATCTCACGGAGCCGGATCAGGCCATGGCTCGCGTCGACCCGCAGGGGCGAGAAGAGCTGTGCGCCGACCACGCCGACATGCTCGCGGCGTATGTCGCGGGCGACGTAGAGACGCTGCGCGTAGTTGCCTCAACACATCAGGAGCGGATCGCCAGGTCCATCGCCCGCGCGTGGAGCGCCTGAACTCGCCCCTGCTGCAGCAGATCGCTAGGGTTCGTAGCGACCATGTCCCGGGGGCGCCCTCCGCGCGAAAGCCCCCTACAGGAGGTATCACATGTCCACGCAATTCCCGGACCCCGTCGGCCCGGAGGCTCCTCGCGCCGCCGACCCCACCATTGGCAGGCTCGTCAACGACGCCGTCAGCGACGTCTCGACGCTGGTGCGGAGCGAGATCGCGCTGGCCAAGGCCGAGGTGTCCGCCGATGCCAAGAAGGCCGGCAAGGCCGGTGGCATGTTCGCCGCGGCAGGCTTCCTAGCCGTGCTGGGCGTCGTCTTCCTGCTGCACACCATCGCCCAGGGCCTCATTGCCCTCGGTCTAGCGCCCTGGCTGTCGTATCTCATCGTGACGCTTCTCCTCTTCGTCGTCGCGGGCATCCTCGCGCTCCTGGGCAAGTCGGCGCTGAAGAACTTCAAGGGCAAGCCCGAGCGCGCGATCGCCAGCACGAAGCAGACCGTCGAGGCCGTCAAGCAGTCCACGAGCGGCGAGGTGACAGCGCGCGTGCGCGCCGACGACCCCGTCGACTCCGGCGCAACCGCCACCAGCAGCGCCGGTGGACGCACGTCGATCGGCTGACGACCAACCACGACTGCGCAAGAAGTGCACGCACGTAGCGCCAACGGCGCCGAGCGGCGGACTCAGGCAGCGGTGCAGCGGCCCGTGCC
>JAUNUZ010000144.1:4772-6424 GCA_030537915.1 Micrococcales bacterium | reverse complement strand
CTCCTCCGCGACGCGGCCACCGAGGGCGAACGCGAGCTGGTCGAGCATCTCGTTGCGCGTGGTGGAGTACTTGTCGTCGCTAGGTAGGACCATCGTGTAGCCCAGAGCCCGGCCGCGCGGCAGGATCGTCACCTTGCTGACCGGGTCCGTGTGGTTCATCGCCGCGGCGACGAGGGCGTGGCCGCCCTCGTGGTAGGCAGTGATCTTCTTCTCCTTGGCGCTCATGATGCGTGAGCGCTTCTGCGGTCCGGCCACGACGCGGTCGATCGCTTCGTCGAGGGCTCGATCGTCGATGAGTTGGGCGTTGCTGCGCGCGGTGAGCAGCGCCGCCTCGTTCAGGACGTTCGCAAGATCGGCGCCGGTGAAGCCGGGCGTGCGGCGCGCAACGGCGAGCAGGTCGACGCCCTGCGCCAACGGCTTGCCGTGACCGTGCACCTCGAGGATGCGATGACGTCCGATCATGTCCGGGGCCTCGACCGCGATCTGGCGGTCGAAGCGACCCGGACGCAGCAGAGCCGGGTCCAGGATGTCGGGCCGGTTGGTCGCCGCGATGAGGATGACGTTGGCGTTGACGTCGAAGCCGTCCATCTCGACCAGCAGCTGATTGAGGGTCTGCTCGCGCTCATCGTGCCCGCCGCCCATGCCTGCGCCGCGGTGTCGCCCGACGGCGTCGATCTCGTCGACGAAGACGATTGCGGGCGCGTTGGCCTTGGCCTGCTCGAAGAGGTCGCGCACGCGGCTCGCGCCGACACCGACGAACATCTCGACGAAGTCCGAGCCGGAGATCGAGTAGAAGGGCACCCCCGCCTCCCCCGCGACTGCCCGCGCGAGAAGCGTCTTGCCGGTGCCGGGAGGGCCGTAGAGCAGCACGCCCTTGGGGATCTTGGCGCCGACGGCCTGGAACTTGGCCGGTTCGGAGAGGAATTCCTTGATCTCGATGAGTTCCTCAACTGCCTCGTCGACACCCGCCACGTCGGTGAAGTTGACCTTGGGCATGTCCTTGCTCGCCAGCTTGGCCTTGGACTTGCCGAACTGCATGATCTTGCCGCCGCCGCCCTGCATCCGGGACAGGAAGAACCAGAAGATCCCGATGAAGAGGAGGATCGGCAAGACATTGATCAGCAGCGTGCCGATCCAGCTGCTCTGCGGCGGCGCGTCGTTGTAGCCCGCGCTCGGCGCCTTGTCCCGGACGAGCTGGGTCAGGTACTCACCACGTTGCGGTACGTAAAGGGCGTAGACCTTCTGCGCGCCTTTGACCTCACCGACGTCCTGGGCGCTCTTGAGCGTGAGATTGACCCGGTCGTCGTCCTTGAACTCGGCCTGCTGGACCTGGCCGTCGTTGATGAGCTTGACGGCCTGGGAGGTATCGACCCGCTGGTAGTCCGTGCTACCGGTGAGGTTGAGCGCGAGCATGAGGCCCACAAAGACAAGGAGCACCCATAGGAGGGGCTGCTTGAGAATCCGCTTGGCTTTCATCGATGTGTCGGGGCCCCCGCCCCGGTCCTTCCTCGTCTGTCCGCCTGGTCGGCGATCGGCCATGTCGTAGCGGCCGCTGGCGTGATCCGTTCCGGCCTTACCGGCCACGGCATAGGCCAGCGTCGGGCCGCTGATCGGCACCCGGTTCCGCAACATGAATCGCAACGCCCCACCCC
>JAUNUZ010000144.1:0-4762 GCA_030537915.1 Micrococcales bacterium | reverse complement strand
CGGCGGTCGCGAGCGCGACGATCCGGGAGTTCGCTGTGCCGATCACGAGTAGACGTGCGGGGCCAGGGTGCCGACGCATCGCAGATTGCGATAGCGCTCCGCGTAGTCAAGGCCGTAGCCGACGACGAACTCGTTGGGGATGTCGAAGCCTACGTAGCGGACTTCGACATCCACCTTCGCCGCCGTCGGCTTGCGCAGCAGGGCGCAGACCTCGACGGAGGCCGCCTGACGAGACGCGAGGTTGGCCTTGATCCAGCTCAACGTCAGCCCGGAGTCGATGATGTCCTCGACGATGAGCACGTCCTTGCCGGAGATGTCGGTGTCGAGGTCCTTGAGGATGCGCACGACGCCGGATGACTTGGTCCCCGAGCCGTAGGACGAGACGGCCATCCAGTCCATCGGCGCGGTCCCCGGCAGGGCACGCATGAGATCGGCCATCACGACGACGGCTCCCTTGAGGATCCCAACGAGTAGCAGATCCTTGCCTTCGTAGTCGACCCAGATCTCCTGAGCCAACTCGTCCAGGCGCGCGAAGATCTGCTCCTGCGTGATGAGGACCTCGGCGAGGTCGTCCTCCATGTGCTGCGCGTCCACGCTGTCTCCTGACCGCACGTCTGTCGTTGACTGCTCCGGCACTGCGGCGACTCCCGTCGTGGCAGGCCGCTGCACCCGCCGGCAACCAGGCTATTCAACCCGACCCCGCGCCTGCATGTGGATGCGGTCCTCGACCCGGACGGCCCGGGCCCCACCGGGCAGGCTCACCGGCCCGACGCCCCGGCGACGGCTCAATCGCTCCAGAGCGACGACGTGCGCACTGCTCAGGTTGCCGATGCCGAGGCGAGCGGCCCGTAATCGCCACACCCGACCACGGACAGCCTCCGGGTGTCCATCGAGGTCGCCGACCCCCCAGTCCGACGCGCGGCAGCCGGGGCCGGGTGGGCGCGCATCCGGCCCGTCGATCAGCGCCCGAGCGTAGGCGTCCAGGGCATCGGCGTCGGCGCGGGCGAGGTCCGCGGTCCGCGCCAGGGCTGCGTCGATGGCGGGGTCGAGCTCGGCGCGCAGACGGGCCAAGAGTCGGCGGGCGCGCACCCGGGTGAATCGCTCGTCGTCGTTGTGCGGGTCCTGCCAGGGCGTCAGTCCCTGGGCGCGACACGCCTGCGATATCTGCCCGCGGGTGATGCCCAGGAACGGGCGCCACACCGCGTCGCGGCGGGCCGGCATCCCCGCGATCGAACGGGTCCCAGAGCCGCGCACGAGGCCGAGCAGCACCTGTTCTGCCTGGTCGTCGCGGGTGTGCCCGAGCAGCACGGCCGCCGCACCGTGCCGGCGGACGGCCTCGTCGTAGGCGCGGTACCGGGCTTCCCGCGCGGCTGCCTCGGGCCCCGGCCCCGCCCCCACGTCCACCCGGACGACGTCGACCGGGTCCAGCCCCATCGCGCGACACTGCTGCGCTGCCCGCTGCGCCACCTGTGCGGAGCCCGCCTGCAGGCCGTGATCGACGACGATCGCCCCAGCCCGCATGCGTGGCTCGCGCAACCGTGGCGCCTCGAAGGCGGTAGCCGCCGCGAGCGCGAGAGAATCCGCGCCGCCGCTGCAGGCGCTGAGCACCAGCGGTTCGCGCGCCTGCGCCGATGCCTGCACGTCGCTCGGGTAGTCCACAACCAGCTCCCTAGCGAGCTGTGCCAGGACGCGGCGCACGGCGACGCGGGTGGCGGCGACGGCGGGATGTGGGCCGGTCATCGGGTCACTGGGGATTGCGTCCTGCGCGCTCGCAACGAGCGAGATCAGCCGTGCACGCGCGCGACCCAGGCGGTGGGATCGCTGATCTCGGCGGCCGACGGCAGGGTCTGCGCAGAGGTCCACACGGCATTGAAGCCGTCCATGCCCACGGCGTCGACGACACCGCGGACGAAGGCGGCGCCGTCGCGATACTGCGCCATCTTCGCCTCGAGACCGAGCAGCCGGCGCAGCAGGATGTCGATCATCCCCAGGCCCTCGCGGCGGCGGTCGAACTTGCCGCGAATCTGCTCGACGGTCGGCACGACCTGCGGCCCGACCTCGTCCATGATCACGTCGGCGTGCCCCTCCAGGAGGGCCATGACCGCCGTGATCTGCGCGACCTGCTCCTTCTGCGCGGGGGTTAAGAAGAGTTCGGCGATGCCGCTGCCACCTTCGCGCAGGACCTGCGAAGCATTCGCGGCGGCCTGCTTGAGCCGATCGAGCACGGCGTCCACGTCCGGGGCCAGCTCACTGGCCAGGTGCTGGGTTGCGCTCAGCATGTGGTCGCGCAGCCAGGGCACGGCGGTGAACTGCACGCGGTGGGTCTGCTCGTGCAAGCACACCCACAGGCGGAAGTCCGCGGGCACGACGTCCAGCTCCCGCTCGGTCTGGACGATATTGGGCGCGACGAGTAGGAGCCGGGCAGCCTGCGCGGACCGGCCCGGTGCCAACTCGTACTGGCCGAGCACCTTGGTCGACATGAAGGACAGCAGCGCGGCGACCTCCGACCCCGTCACCTTGCCGCCGATCCGCTGCATCGCCGGGGGTGGCATCGCGTGGCTCGAGCGGGACAGCGCGCTGGCCACGACCGGGTCGATGACGTGTGAGAACGACGTCGTGTTGACATCGATCCACGTCGGGCGGTCGACGATGAGGGCGTCCAACGTGTCCGGCGGAGCGTGCAGCCGCGTGGTGTCGGCGACAGGGCCGTGTGCCCGTCGGGACGCCTGCCTCAGCTCCGCGACGGCGTCCGCCGCCTCGCGCGGCTCGATAGCGGGCCCGGGCGGGGTGAGCCGCCTGGCCGCCGCCTTGGCGAACTCCCAGTCGATGAGTCGGATGTCCTCGGTCATGAGTCCTCTTCCCTGCTCGTCCCTACCGGTCGGGGCCGTCGATCGGGATGTGGCACCAGCTCGCCGGGCCTCCTGGCGAGCTGCTGCAGATCGTCGACCGGACCGTCTTGCCCGGTCACCCGCGCAGCGCTCAGCTGCACCCGCAGGCCGCTAACACGGCGGCCAGCCGATCCAACGTGAGCCTCGCGGCGCTCGTTCCCCCGACCGGGACGCGGTCTGCGAGCACGGCGAAGGCCAGCAACCGACCCTGACTGTCCACGACCGTACCGGCCAGCGAGCCCACCCCCGTCAGCGTGCCCGTCTTGGCACGCACGACGCCGACCCCCGCTCGCGTCACCGGCGCGAGGAAGCGATCCTGCAGCGTGCCGCTCAGACCCGCCACCGGCAGCTGGGCCAGGACCTGGGCCAACTGCCGGTGAGCGGTCTGTCCGGCCTGCGGTGCGGCTGGGACGACGCCGAAGGTGACCGCACCCGCGACAAGGGCCGCCGAGGCGTGGGTCCCCCCGGACAGGCCGCTGGTGTCGACGAGCCTGGCGCTGGAGACGTCCAGGCCGGCGGCGCCGATCCGCTCCCGCAACCAGCCTGCGCATCCGGCGAAGGTCGTCGACGCACCACCTCGGGCGCACGCCCAGCGGCTCACGGTCTCGGTGAGGTCGTTGTCGGACTCGTCGAGCGCGAGCGCGAGCACGTCGTAGACCGGAGCCGAGCGCACCACGGCCAGCTCGGTGGCTCCCGGGGGGGCTGCGGCGCGTGCGGGCTGCCCCTGCACGCGCACCCCGGCGGCCTCCAGGGCGTGGGCGAAGGCCGAGGTCGCCAGCATCGCGGGGTCGGTGCCGGCCGGTCGGTAGGGGGTCGCCCGGTCGGTGCTCAGTCCCAGCATCGCCACGGGCCCGGTGAGACCGAGCGCAACGTCGGCTCGGGCCCACCCCGGCGCGAGGGTGGGGCCTGCGGCGAAGCGGTCATCGAGCAGGACGCGGACCGAGCGCGTGCTTGGCCCCAGCGCCGCCGAGGTCGCCCGCGCCAGATTCGCCAAGCCCGCCTGACCGGCGACGGATCCCGGGTCACCCTCTCCCGCGGCGAGCAAGTTGTCCCCCCCGGCCACGAGGGCGACCGTGTCGGCGTCGACGACGACGACCCGTGTCTCAAAGCGCTGGGACAGGTCCTCGACCTGCGCGATCGCCGCCGCCGTGAGGACCTTCGTGGCCGATGCGGGCGTGCGAGGGGTCGCGGCTGACTGCCCGAAGAGGACGCGCCCGGTCAGCCCGTCGCGAACCTCCATCCCGACCGATGTGCCCAGGGTCGGGTCCCTCAGGAGCGGTCCGAGCACCGCCGCCAGCCCGTCGCGGGTGGGTTGCGGTGCAGCCGGGTCGGGCGCGGCGAGCGCGGCGTCGCTGCCTGGGACCGCTGGCTTGGGTCGGCGCTGCTCGCTGCCGGAGTCCGTATCCGCGGGCTCCGTCGTGGAGACCGCCTCAGCTGACGGGGCGCCGGACCCGGTCGGTGGCGCGGGCACCCGATCCTCGTGACCGAGGTCACTGGTGAGGACCCCGGGCACAACGTCGATGGCGTCCAGACTCAGATAGCCCAGCGGGAGGATGAGGGCGCAGGCAACCGCTACCCATGCACGCCCTGGCCGATATCCCGTCACGATCTGCGAACCCCTCGCTCAGTCGACCCGGCCGTGCCTCGCCGACGCCGACTCACCGATCCCGGCCGGTCGGGCCCGGACCCCACTGACGATTATCACGCACATCCCTCGACCGAGCGCCGGGCAGCCCAGCAGGGGGCCGACACGAGGTTCGGCACCTGGCGCCGACGCCAAGGCCTGCCACCCGGCGCGGCTAATGTCGAGGCACAGATGCGCGACACAGATGAGACACAGCTGGTCCGGGCATGACACGCTGGGCCTCAGATCA
>JAUNUZ010000143.1 GCA_030537915.1 Micrococcales bacterium | reverse complement strand
GCGGGGGCGACGACGAGACGTCGGTAGCGACCCTTGATGCCGCCAGTGCGCTGGTCGGGGCCATCCGGCGGTTCCCGCGCCCGGTCGTTGCTGTGACGCGAGGACCCGTAGCCGGCGTTGGCGTGTCACTCGCGATCGCGTGTGACTTCGTCGTGGCCGCGGACACCGCCTTCTTTATGCTGGCGTTCGCCGGCATCGGGCTCATGCCCGATGGGGGCGCCACCGCGCTGGTCGCCGCTTCGATCGGCCGGGCGCGCGCGCTGCGGATGGGGTTGCTGGGCGAGCGAGTGACCGCTCCCCAAGCCCATGACTGGGGTCTCATCAGCCACGTGGCGCCGGCCGGCGACCTCGAGCAGATGAGCGAGGAACTCATTGCGACGCTGGCCACCGGTCCCTCGCTCGGGTACCGGGCGACGAAGGACGCGATCAACGACGCGACCCTCACCCAACTCGACGACGCGTTCCGGCGAGAACGCCAGGGCCAAGGCGATCTGCTCAGCACGCGCGACTTCAAGGAGGGCGCGGCAGCCTTCCAGGAGCGGCGGCGCCCGCGCTTCGAAGGGCGCTAGGGATCGACCAGGATGCAGAACCGATGACCCGCGGGATCGAGAAGCGTGCAGAGCGGGTGGTCAGGGTCGTCGCTGCGGTCGAGTAGGAGCGTGGCCCCCAGCGCCACCGCGCGTTGTCGTTGGCGCCGCAGCTCGTCCAGGGTCGGCACGGCGTAGTCGTGATGCACCTGCGCGGGGGATTGATGTGTCGGCCGGGGGTGGCCTGCCAGAGACGCGACCTGGTTGACGGCGAGGACGGCAGGCCCGGCGGGGTCGGTCAGCACCAGCCAGTCGGAGTCATCGCCGGCATCGGCCGGGGCTTGGTCGCCGGGGCGGTAGCCCCACCCCAGAAACGCGCGGTAGAACTCCGCAAGCCCCCGAGCGTCGGTGGCGTCGAGCACCGTGTGGATGAGCCTGGGGAAGCCGGCGGGCGGCACGGGCGCTGCCAACTGGTGCCAGGACGCCCCTAGCTCAGCGAGCAGTTCGCGAACGAGCGGCAGGCTCAAACCGACGACATTGTGGTGGTCGCCCTCGATCCGCTCGATATACGGTCCGCCCAGGCCGTCAATCGTGAAGGCCCCTGCCACGTTCAGCGGTTCTCCCGTGGCCACGTAGCCGTCGATCTCCTGCGCGCAGAGGCGGGCGAAGTGGACGACCGTCGAGCCGGTGGCGCCGAGCGTGGCGCCGGTCCCCCCAGCTTCGGTGGCCCGCAGATCCACCAGCCAGTGTCCGCTGTGCAGGAGCCCGGAGCGTCCGGCCATGAGTTCCCAGCGGCGACGGGCCGCCTCCGCGGTCCCCGGCTTGCCGTAGGCGACCCCGTCGATCTCCAGGACCGAGTCGCATCCGAGCACGAGGTCCGATCGCGCGCCGTCAAGGCGTTCGGACGGGTCGGCGAGGCGGGCCGCGACGTCCTCGCACTTGGCGCGCGCGAGGAGCAACGCGACGTCGGCTGGCTCCAGCTCGCCATACCGCTGCGTGGCGTCGGCGAGCATGGCATCCTCATCGACCCTGCTGACGACGACGCGGGGTTCGACCCCCGCAGCTCGCAGTGTCGCCAACCGCGCCGGGGAGGCCGAAGCCAGGACGAGCCGCAGCTGCTGCGAAGCCGCGCCGCTCACGCGACCCATTCCTGTAGGACGGCTCGCCGCAATGTGTCGAGCCCGACCCCACCGATATCGAGCGCCCGGCGGTGGAACTCGCGTAGATCGAACTCCTCGGGATCGCGTCGACGGGCCTCCGCGCGCAGGTCGAGCCAGAGTCGCTCGCCGACCTTGTACGCGGGTGCCTGACCGGGCCAGCCGAGATAGCGGTCCAGCTCGAAGCGCAGGACTTCCTGCGACAGCAGGCTGGCTGTGTTCAGGAGCGCCCATGCCTTGTCGTAGGTCCACGCGCCGCCACCCACCGACGCCGGCGCCTCGAAGTCGCAGTGCACGCCGATATCGATGACGACGCGGGCCGCCCGCAAAGACTGCCCGTCCAGCAGCCCCAACCGGTTGCCGGGGTCCGCCATGAATCCGAGCTCGGCCATGAATCGCTCGGCGTAGAGGGCCCAACCCTCGCCGTGTCCGGAAGTCCACGACAGCAGCCGCCGCCACCGGTTGAGGTGAGCCGAGTTGAAGACGGCCTGGCCCACCTGCAGGTGATGGCCCGGTACACCCTCGTGATAAACGGTCGTCAGCTCCTGCCACGTCGCGTGGGTCGTCACGCCCTTCGGAACCGACCACCACATCTGTCCGGGGCGACTCAGATCGTCCGACGGCCCGGTGTAGTAAATGCCGCCGGTCTGCGTCGGCGCGATCCGGCACTCGATCCGGCGCAACGGTTGCGGGATGTCGAAGTGCGTCCCCGCCAGGGCCGTCACGGCCTCGTCGGCGCGCTCCTGCATCCACGACTGCAGCGCCGCCGTGCCGTCCAGACGGTAGGCGGGGTCGGCGTCCAGCAGCGCCGCGGCCGCGGCGATGACACCCGGGTCGGCCGCGGGGAGCTGACTGCTGACCGTCTCCCTCGGCGGACTGGCGTCGGTGTCTACATCTGCGTCTACATCTGCGCCTGCGTGGCCGCCGCCGGCCGCCGCAAGAATCTGTCGGGACACCTGCTCCTTCTCCGCGAGGATGCGGGCGAGTTCGGCTTGACCCCAGGCGTACGTCTCCGCGAGATCGACTTCGGCGCCCAGGAAGGCCCGTGAGTGCAGCGCGTAGAGCTCGCGCCCGCAGGCGTCGGCCTCGGGGGCGGCGGGCAGGATGTCCGCGGTGAGTCTGCGCACGCAGTCCGCGTAACCCGCGCGCGCCGCCTGCGCCCCCGCTTCGAGCCGTGCGCGCGTCGCCGCAGGCAGCTTGCTCGAAGCCGGAGGGTGTTGCGAGTCCTCCTCCGGTCCGGCGGGGCCTTCGGTGCCCGGTGCATCGGACAGACCGGCCCCGGCCACGAGCTGGGAGAAGTACCCGTCATCGCCCGCGAAGCCGCGGGCTTGTTCGAGGCAAGCCAGGACCTGGCGACGCGGGGCCACCAACCCCCGCTCGCGGGCGACCAACAGCGACTCGTGCCACTGCCGCAGCGCGGTCGGGATGGCGGCGGTACGAGCGGCGATCGTGTCCCAGTCCCGGGCGGTTGCCGTGGGCATGAGATCCAGGATGTCCCGGACCGCCTGCAGCGGACTTGCGAGCACGTTCAGGGACATGTGCGGGATGCCGGCCGCGTAGCTCTGCGCGGCGACACCCAGTCGCTCGCGCATGGCCTCCAGAGTCACGCGATCCACATCGTCCACCGGCTCGAGCCCATCCAGGCGCCGCAGGGTGTCGGCGTCGAGCTCCGCCGCGGCAGCCAGGCCCGCGGGGGAGAAATCGTCGAGCTTGTCGTCGGCGCCGGGGATGCCCAGCGCGGTAGCGGTGATCGGGCTGAGCGCGACGACCGCCGCGACATAGTCCTCCGCGACCGCGTCTAGCGCGCTGCGTGTCCGCGTGACGCGCGGTCGCTCGGTAGCCGCGACGGCTTCGGCGTGCTCGTGGCCTTGGGCGGGCTCGACGCCCCCAGCGGATGAGGAGGCCGGCACCGGGCTCACCAACCGACCCAACGGCGCACCCAGACTGGTTGCAATGCGCGCGACGTACTCCCCCAGCGGACGACGGAGCGACGGCCCGCGCGGTCCGACTCGGCCCCCTGCGGCGAGCCGGACGAGCTGCTCGTCCCGGACGACGACACCACCGCTGCGAGCGTGACGGTGATCGCCGCCAGCTCCGACACGCTCGGGCGCCCACGCTCGACGCGTAGGAAGGGCTGCTGCGCATCGCTGGTCTGCTCATTGGCGCCCCCCACCTGGGGAGGCTGTGGGCTGGTGTCTTCTTCGGGGCTCATCGCATCGAGCGGCTCTGGGCCGGCGGCATGTTCGGCACTCACCGCCTGGGGCTGCCCCGGGCTGGTGTCTTGTCCGGGGCTCATAACGGAATATTTCCGTGCTTGCGGGGCGGTTGCGACTGATGCTTGGTGCGCAGGGCTCGCAGACCCCGCACGATGTGGCCCCGGGTCTTGTGCGGCGGGATGACCGCGTCGACGTAGCCGCGCTCGGCGGCGACGTAGGGGTTGGCCAGGGTCTTCTCGTAGTCCTCGACGAAGCGCGCGCGCACCGCGTCGACGTCTTCACCGGCGTCCCTGGCCTCCTGCAGCTGCTTGCGGTACAGGATGTTCACGGCCCCCTGCGCACCCATGACCGCGATCTGGGCGGTCGGCCACGCGAGGTTCAGGTCGGCACCCAGGTGCTTGGAGCCCATCACGTCGTACGCGCCGCCGTAGGCCTTGCGCGTGATGACCGTGACGAGTGGGACGGTGGCCTCGGCATACGCGTAGATGAGCTTCGCGCCGCGCCGGATGATGCCGTTCCACTCCTGGTCGGCCCCCGGCAGGAAGCCCGGGACATCGACGAAGGTGAGCACCGGCAAACCGAAGGCGTCACATGTGCGGACGAAGCGGGCGGCCTTCTCGGAGGCGTTGATGTCCAGGGTCCCGGCGAGCTGGCTCGGCTGGTTGGCGACCACCCCGACGCTGCGCCCCTCGACGCGACCGAAGCCGCAGACGATGTTCGGCGCGAAGAGCGCGTGCACCTCGGTGAACTCGTCGTCGTCGAGCACCGTCTCGAGGATCACTCGCATGTCGTAGGGCGTGTTCGTGGCGTCCGGAATGAAGCTGTCGAGCTCCTCGTCCTGAGATGTCGTGCTCAGGTCGGGCTCGACATCGAAGATTGGCGGATCGTCGAGGTTATTCGACGGGAGGTAGGACAACAGGTCCTTGACGTAGTCGATCGCATCGGTTTCGTCGGTCGCCATGTAATGCGCGACGCCGGACTTCGTGTTGTGCGAGCGCGCGCCACCGAGATCCTCGAACTCGACATGCTCGCCCGTCACCGTCTTGATGACGTCCGGTCCCGTGATGAACATGTGCGACGTCTGGTCGACCATGACGATGAAGTCGGTGATCGCGGGGGAGTAGACGGCGCCCCCGGCACACGGTCCCATGACGAGGCTGATCTGCGGGATGACGCCGCTGGCATCGACGTTGCGACGGAAGATCTCGCCGTAGAGGCCCAGGGACACGACACCCTCCTGGATGCGCGCGCCGCCGGAATCGTTGATCCCCACGATGGGGCAGCCGATCTTCAACGCCATGTCCATGACCTTGACGATCTTCTCTCCGAAGACCTCACCGAGCGAGCCACCGAAGACCGTGAAGTCTTGGGCGAAGACGCAGATCGTGCGCCCGTCGACCGTGCCGTAGCCGGTGACGACCCCGTCGCCGTAGGGCCGGTTCTCGTGCTGGGCGAAGTTCATCGAGCGGTGCCGCGCAAGCTCGTCCAACTCGACGAAACTGCCCTCGTCCAGGAGCGCCAGGACTCGCTCGCGCGCGGTCTGCTTGCCCCGGGCGTGCTGGGCTTCGACGGCCCGAGCCGACCCAGCGTGCACGGCCGCGTCGTTGCGCCGCTTGAAATCCGCCATTTTACCGACCGTGGTCAGCAGGTCGCTGGCATCCTCGCCCGGCCCCGCCTCAAGAATTCTCACGCCGTCACTCATGGTCGAAAGCCTAACCTTGGTGCTGTGGCCATGCTGCTGGACTCCATAGACCTGACCTCGCGACTTTGCGCGTCGAGCAGGCCCTGGAGGCATGTGGACATCCGCGATGTCGTCGACTCGACCAACACCGTGGCCCTCGAGCTGTCGACTGCGGACGGCCAGCCCTGGCGCCTCGTCGCCGCAGATCACCAGAGCGGGGGCAGGGGCAGGCAGGGCCGAGTGTGGTCCTCGCCGCCCGGAACGTCGATCTCGCTGTCGATGGTGGTGCCCCTGGAGGGCCTCGACCCGCTCGCCCCCGGCCCACCGGGCTCAAGAGCCCAGCGCATCGGCTGGCTCCCGCTGCTAGCCGGACTCGCGGTCTCGCATGCCCTGGGCCGGCTCTCGGGGCGGCCGGCGGCCTTCGCGGTCAAATGGCCGAACGACGTCCTGGCTCGCCCTACCCGATCGGTGGGGCCGCCCGACGCCCCACCCACCCTGAAGGTGTGCGGCATCTTGTGCCAGGCGATCTTGGGCGCGCCGAACGGTTCGCCCAGCGCGCTGGCCGTTGTCGGGATCGGTGTAAACGTCTGCGTCGATGCGAGTGAGCTGCCCGTGCCGGATGCGACGTCGCTCGCCGATTGCTGTGCCCGACGGGTACCTACGCGCGAGGAGGTCATCGTCGCGATAGCCGACGAATTCGTGTGGTGGTATTCGCAGTTCGCTGATAACGCAGGCGGCATGGCGCGAGTGCAATCAGCCTACGATGTGGCCTGTGCCACACTGGGAGAACAGGTGCGTGTTCACTTGCCGGGCGAGCGCACCTTGCTCGGGCGGGCCGAGCGCGTCGACTCCCAGGGTCGGCTCG
>JAUNUZ010000142.1 GCA_030537915.1 Micrococcales bacterium | reverse complement strand
TCAGGGGTGCACACACCGTCTGGGACGTCGAGGCGAACGGCTCGGGTCGTGGTCGTGGGCGCCGGGTTCAGCGGCCTCCTCGTCGCGCGCCGCCTGCGCTTGGCCGGTCACGGCGTCACGATCGTGGAGGGCTCGTCACGGGTGGGCGGTCACGTCCACACGATCGAGCTTCAGGGGCGCCGCGTCGACGTCGGGGCTGAAGCGCTCCACCTGGCTTTGCCAGCGGCGCGCCAGCTCGTCGACGACCTCGGCCTTGGCGAGGAGATCGTCGCGGCCGGCAGCTCACCGAGCTGGCTCTGGACGCCGCGCGGGCGGCGGGTCCTACCGGCGGGAGTCGGACCGGCGGGACCCACTCGTCTGCGGCCGGTTCTTCGCAGCGGCATCCTGTCACTGGCCGGGCTGGCGCGCGCTGGGCTCGAGCCCGCCTACGCCCGGACGACGGCTCGACTGTCGCAGGACCCGCAGATCGATATCTCGGTCGGAGACTTCGTCGCCGGACGCTTCGGTCAGGAGGTGAGCGACGCCTTCGTCGATCCGCTGCTGGGCAGCTTGCACGCCGGGGACGTGTCCCGCCTCAGCCTGCGCGCGTGCGCGCCTTCGCTGGTGTCCGCGGCGACGACCGGCCGATCGCTCGTACGCAGGCGGCCAGCGCCCGCGTCGGCGGCCGCCACGGTAGGCAAAGCAGGCCGCGCGGCCGGGGCCGCCGGATCCGGGCCGCCACCGGTGGTGTTCGCATCGTTCCCGCAGGGATTGTCGCGCATCGTCGACGCGATCGCAGACGGCACCGACGTGCGCACGGGACGCTCCGCCGTCGCAATCGAGCGGACGGCGCACAGCGCGCCCGACGACGGCTGCGGCTACGCGGTGCGGCTAGACGACGGGTCGAGCCTGCCGGCCGACGCGATCGTGCTGGCGATCTCGGCCCCGGCCGCGGCGCGCCTCGTGCGCGCGCACGCGCCGGCTGCGGCGGCCCGCCTGGCCGAGATTCCGCTGGCGAGCACCGCAACGCTCGTGTTTGCCTTCCGCAACGCTGACGTGGCCGCAGTGCCCGCACTGCAGGGCAACGGCATCCTGGTGCCGAGCCGGTTCGGCGGCACGATCAAGGCCGCCACCCACCTTTCGACGAAGTGGCCGCACTTGCGCGACGGGTCGTCCTACCTCGTGCGGGCCTCGGCCGGTCGGGCGGGCAATGACGAGGTCGACGGGCTCGATGACATGGAGGCCGTCGAGCGGGTGCGCGCCGACCTGGCGCGTTTCGTCGGCATCACGGCCGAGCCGACTCAAGTCCACGTGCAGCGGTGGCGCTCCGGGCTCCCCCAGCTGCACGTAGGGCACTTGGCTCGGATGGGGCGCACTCGGACCGAGTTGGCGCAGGCGCTGCCAGGTGTGGTGCTCACCGGCGCGTCCTACGACGGCGTGGGCCTGTCATCCTGCATCACCTCGGCGACGCGAGCGGCCGCGGACGTGATGGGTCACCTCGTCGGCTAGCGGAGGGGCACGCGCTGGTGCGTCTCAGACCGCGGGCACGAAGAAGTAGGTCGTGTGCTCGTTGGCCCGGTCGTTGCCGTCGAAGACGAAGATGGCGGCGAATTCGACGGATCGGCGACCGCCCTCCCGCAGCTCCCCCTCGAAAGCGCCATGCGCGGCAACATTCTGACCCTCGACGATAACGCTTCGCAGCACGTGGCGACCGGGCGCGAGCACGCGGTCGTCGCTGTAATACCCGCGCAAGGCAGCCAGGCCGCTGATCGGTTCGTAACCGGGTCGGCGATACAGCACGTCGCCGCTGAAGAACTCCAGGACGGCCTCGATGTCGTCGCGATCGAGGGCGTCGTAGTAACCCTGCACCGCCCGACCCAGGTCCGGTCGCTCCGTGCGCTTGTCAATCATCGTTGGTCAGCCTCCTGACTGGGCCGCGCCTCGTCCTAGACAGGCGCGACGTAGATGTACACCGTGGCCGGTTCACTCCCACTCGATCGTGCCGGGCGGCTTGCTCGTCACGTCGAGCACCACACGGTTGACCTCGGCGACCTCATTCGTGATGCGGGTCGAGATCCTGGCGAGCACGTCGTAGGGCAGTCGGCTCCAGTCGGCCGTCATGGCGTCTTCGCTACTCACGGGTCGTAGGACGATCGGATGCCCGTAGGTGCGCTCGTCACCTTGCACACCGACGGAGCGGACGTCGGCGATGAGCACGACCGGACATTGCCAGATCTCGCGGTCCAAGCCCGCCTCGGTGAGCTCGGCACGCACGATCGCGTCCGCCGCGCGCAGCGTGTCGAGTCGCTGGCGGGTCACCTCGCCGACGATGCGGATGCCCAGCCCGGGCCCGGGGAAGGGCTGCCGCCAGACGATGCCCTCGGGCACGCCGAGCTCGCGCCCGACCTGTCGCACCTCGTCCTTGAAGAGGTCGCGCAGCGGCTCGACGAGCGTGAATTTGAGGTCCTCGGGCAGCCCGCCGACGTTGTGGTGGGACTTGATGTTGGCTGTGCCCGAGCCGCCACCCGACTCGACGACATCGGGGTAGAGCGTGCCCTGGACGAGGAACTTGACCGGGTGCCCGTCGGCGTCGGCGTGCCCGACGACATCGCGGGCGGACTGCTCGAAAGATCGAATGAACTCCCGCCCGATGATCTTGCGCTTCTCCTCCGGGTCGCTGACCCCGGTGAGCGCGTCGAGGAACTGCGCGGCCGCGTCGACCGTCACGAGGTCGACGCCGGTGGCCCGCACGAAGTCCTTCTCGACCTGCTCGGCTTCCCCCTGACGCAGGAGGCCGTGGTCGACGAAGACGCAGGTCAACTGGTCCCCCACGGCCCGCTGCACGAGCGCCGCCGCGACGGATGAGTCGACCCCGCCCGAGAGTCCGCACAGCACTCGCGCGTCGCCCACCTGCGCGCGGATGCGCTCGACCTGCTCGACGACGATGCTCGCGGGATTCCAGTCCCGGCCCAGGTTCGCGCCTCGATGCAGGAAATTCTCCAACACCTGCTGGCCGAACGTCGAGTGCATGACCTCCGGGTGCCACTGCACACCGTAGAGGTGGCGCCCGTCGTCCTCGAAGGCAGCGACCGGGGCGTTAGGCGTGCTCGCGGTGACGGCCATGCCCTGTGGAGCCAGCACCACGGCGTCACCGTGAGACATCCACACCGACTGGTCCCGCGGCTGCCCGTTGAAGAGGGTCGAAGCCGTGTTCGTGACCGTGGCAGGCGTCGAACCGTACTCCGCCAGACCCGTGCGCTCGACGGTGCCGCCGAGGGCCTGAGCCATCGCCTGGAAGCCGTAACACATGCCGAAGACCGGCACCCCCGCCTGCAGGATCGCGGGATCGAGTCCCGGCGCACCCGGGGCGTAGACCGACGACGGCCCCCCCGAGAGGATGATCGCGCTGGGACGCCGGGCGAGCAGCTCCGCCGCGCTCAACGTGTGCGGGGCGACCTCACTGAAGACACCGGCCTCGCGGACCCGACGCGCGATGAGCTGGGCGTACTGGGCGCCGAAATCGACGACGAGGACGGGCGAGTCGTGGGGATCGGTCACCCGGTGAGTCTATCGAGGGCCCGCCGAGCTTGCCGAACGCTCCCGGCTGGCCAGCTCAGTGCGGGTGCGGACCGTCACCTTGTGCTCGACAAGGAAGGAGAAGAACGGCACGCAGCCGGCGAGCATGACGCCGATCATGCGGCCCAATGACCAGCGGGCCGGCATGCCGAGATTGACGACCGAGGCGAGATACACCATGTAGAGGAAGCCGTGCGGCATCTGCCACCAGGCCAGCGCGTCGTTGCCGAAGCCGTACTTCAGGACCATCTCGAGCGCGAGGATGAGCAGCCCGATGCCGACGACGATCGCCATGACGCGGAAGAAGGGCAGGGCCTTGCCGACGCGGTCGGCGTCGTAACCGGTGGGCAGGTCCGTGCGCCTGGCGGGTTGGGCGGGAGTGTTCATCTGGGGTCTCCTGAGATGCTGGGCTCGTCGAACGCGGTGGTCGATGCGGGGGCCGCAAGCGGCTCGCGCTCGCGCTCGTGCTCCTCGCGGACCATCCGCCACCACATGTACACGGCGAAGGCCGCGAAACACCACCACTGCAGCGCGTAGGCGAGGTTGCGCCACGCGAAGCCCTCGGCCGCGAGGTCGGGCTGGGGGATGCTCGTCGCAGGGTCGGCGTCGGGCGGGGTCTGGCCGGTGCGGAAGAGCATGGCGTTGTAGAGCTCACCGGGCCACGCGTTGACGAGGTCCGCGAGGTCGACGGCTTGGATCTGCCCCGAAGGCATGGCGCGGGGTTGGTTCGGAGTCGACTCACCCGGGGCGAGCATCCCCGCCACCTGGACGGGCCCAAGCGGTGGCGCCGACGCCCCGGCGGGGTCGGTGACAAAGCCGCGGATCACCGGCAACCGCGCGCCGCCAGGCTCAACGACCAGGGGGGTCAGGACCCAGAAGCCGGGCGTCTGCCCCAGCCTGCGACCCGCGACCAGGAGCTGGCGATCGCCCTCGTAGCTACCCGACACCGTGACGGTCCGGCCGGCGTCGTCCTCCGTCATCGGGGTATGGGGGGCAAGGATCGAAGTCAGCTCCGCCGACGGAAGGGTCTTGACCCGGGCGAGTTGATCGTCGTAGGCCCGGGAGCGCGCCACGTTCAGCTGCCACATGCCCAGGATGCCGAAGACCACGGTGACCGCGACGACGAAGGCCAGCAAGGCCAGCCACTTCGGTCGCACCGCAGTTCGCCACACGCTCGCCAGGCTAGTTCATCCGCCTGGACGCCCCCGCGCGGCTTCCCCGTGCGCCGGCCCTGCAAGCGACCCTCGCCCAGGGGCTGCCGATCGGGCCGTCGGGTCAGCGGCGGCCGAGCTCCTTCATGGCGCGCAGGCCGAAGGTCATCCCGTCCGCGAACGCTCGGCCCGTCATCCCTGGCGGCACCCCGAGCCCGATTCCACGCTGGGCGGCGACGGTCTGAGCCTCGGTGTACTGCAGCAGCCCCTGCGAGCCGTGTCGACGCCCGAGCCCGGATGCCTTCATCCCGCCCATCGGTGCCGCCGTGCTCGCATGCGCGGCGGCATAGCCCTCGTTGACGTTGACGGTGCCGGCCCGGATCGACGTGGCGATCCGGCGTGCCCGGGCGAGGTCACGGCTCCAGATCGAGGCACTGAGGCCGTAGGCCGTGTCATTGGCAGCCCGGATCGCCTCGGCGTCACTGTCCACGCGATAGCTGGAGACGACCGGCCCGAACGTCTCCTCGCGGCACAGCTCCATCTCCTCGGTGACGCCGCTCAACACCGTCGGCTCGTAGAAGAAGGGCCCGATGTCGGGGCGGGCACGCCCGCCGGTCAGGACCGTGGCACCGGCCCGGACGGCTTGATCGACCTGTCGTTCGACCCGCTGGAGCTGCGCGGCCGAGGTGAGGCTGCCGAGGTCGGCGTCGTAGGTGAGGTTCGTGCCGAGCCGCAGCGCTCGCACCGCCGGGATGAACCGGGCGAGGAACTCCTCGGCGATGGCGTCGTGCAGATACAGCCGCTCGATCGAGAGACACATCTGGCCGGCCGAGGAGAAGCAGGCGCGGACGGCCCCTCCGACGGCGCGGTCGAGGTCCGCATCGGCCGCGACGTACATCGGGTTCTTCCCACCTAGTTCGAGGCTCGCCCCGACGAGACGCTCGGCCGCCGCGCTCGCGACCTGGCGGCCGGTCGCTGTCGACCCGGTGAAGCACACGTAGTCGGCACGGTCCAGGACCGCGGCGCCCGTCGTGGGCCCGGGGCCGAGAACCACCTGCAGGACCCGCGGCGGCAGACCGGCCCGGCGCAGCAGGTCCAGCGCGTACAGGGTGGTCAGAGAGGTCTGCGGGTCGGGTCGCAAGACGACGGCATTGCCCGCGAGCAGGGCCGGGATCGCGTCGGTGATGCCCATCGACAGCGGATAGTTCCACGGCGCGACGACACCCACAACACCCTTGGCGTGCCGCAACTCCACCACCTGGGTCAACAGCGGCAGGAGCCCGGGGCGGTGCCGCGGCCGGAGCAGGCCGGGCGCACGGCGCGCGTAATACCGGCTGACCTGGGCAACGTCGACGAGTTCCTCGAACGCATGCAACCGCGCCTTGCCCGACTCGAGCTGGATAAGATCGAGCATCGCCACCTGCTCGTCGAGCAGCAGGTCGTGGAAGTCGAGCAGGATCTGCCCGCGCAGTCGGGCCGGCAACTGTTCCCAGGAGGGCTGGACGGCCCGCGCCCCGATATAGGCGAGCTCCACGTCCTGCGGCGAGGACACGGGCAGGCGGGCCAGCGGTCGCCCGGTCAGCGGCGTGGTCGTCGTCATGGTCTGGGAGCGTGGCGAGCTCACGACATAAGCGCGCAGGTGCTCGATCCAGTCCGGGTCCAGCGCGTACGTGCTCGGTGTCGAAGCGCCCGCGCTCGTTGCTGGAGGCGATGCCGGCCGTTCTGGCGATGCAGAGGGCCGAGACCCAC
>JAUNUZ010000141.1 GCA_030537915.1 Micrococcales bacterium | reverse complement strand
CCTCGACGTGATCGACGCAAGCGGGTCGCTGCTGGGCGCTCCCGACGCGACCCTGCACGCTCGGCGGGCGACGACTGGTGCAGGTGCCCAGTCGTAGCGCGGGCCTGATCCCGCTGCGCCGCAACGACTGCGGCGAACTGCAGATCTTCATCGCGCACATGGGTGGACCGTTCTGGGCGCGCAAGGATGCGCGCGCATGGACCATCATCAAGGGCGAGTTCGACCCGGGTGAGGACGAGGACGACGCTCAGGCCGTGGCTCGGCGCGAGTTCGCCGAGGAGGTCGGGGTCGAGGCGCCCCCGGCCCCTTGGGTTGATCTGGGTGTCGTGCGGCAGAAGAGCGGCAAGATCGTGCACGCCTTCGCGGTGCGGGCCCCCGACGTCGAGTTCGTCGGTAGCAACGAGGTAGTACTCGAGTGGCCGCGCGGATCGGGGCGCCTCATCCGATTCCCCGAGGTGGATCGGGCCGAGTGGATGCCCCTGCTGGCGGCCAGGGACCGTCTGGTCGCTGGTCAGGTGCCACTGCTCGACCGACTGCTAACCGTCGATCTCGACTGAGGCCCGTGGTGCCTCCTGCGGTGACGGCTGCGACCAAGGAGGCCTCCTTGACCGGCTGAGTATGGTCATCAGATCGCGCGTATCGGGTCGCTCCCCACCGAGCGCAGGCCGGCATCGTCGCTCGCTGCGTCAGCAAGCTCTGGAGTCGGCCCGAGTTCGGTAGCGGACGTGCGCGACCCTACGCGGGCCAAGGCAGACCCGGGCAACCCCGGGGCGGAGAGGATATCGAAATGACCGGAAACCGCGTCATCGTCTACAAGGGTCCGGGGCAGGTTGCCATCGAGACGATCGACTACCCGACCCTGGAGCTCCCGCCCGAGGTCGTGTCCGGACTCGGGCTGCACAAGAGCGCGCCGCACGCCGTCATCCTCAAGCTCGTCGCAACGAACATCTGCGGCAGCGACCAGCACATGGTCCGGGGCCGCACGACCGCGCCGGTGGGCCAGACCCTGGGGCACGAGATCACCGGCGAAGTCGTCGAGGTCGGTAGCGATGTGCTCTTCGTCAGAGAAGGTGACATCTGTTCGGTGCCCTTCAATATCGCCTGCGGGCGGTGCCGCATGTGCAACGAGGGCAAGACCGGAATCTGCCTCAACGTCAACCCGGCCCGCCCCGGCGCCGCCTACGGATACGTCGACATGGGTGGCTGGATCGGGGGGCAGGCCGAATATGTGATGGTGCCCTTCGCGGACTTCAACCTGCTCAAGTTCCCCGATCGCGATCAGGCCCTGGAGAAGATCCTCGACCTGACGATGCTCTCGGACATCTTCCCCACCGGCTATCACGGCGCCTACACCGCGGGCGTCACGACGGGTTCCACGGTCTACGTCGCGGGCGCCGGCCCAGTCGGCCTTGCGGCCGCCTTCTCCGCGCAATTGCTCGGCGCTTCGGCCGTCATCGTCGGTGACATGAATGCCGATGCCGCCATCGACGCGGTGGGCTTCGAGGCACGCGGCCACGGCGACGGGGCCCTTGAGGCGCCCGCTACGGTCCTCAACGACCTCATGACGCTCTCCCGCGCCGGCGCGGGCCTCGGCATTCCAGGGCTGTACGTCACCGGCGACCCGGGCGGCATCGACGACGCCGCGCAAGTCGGCCAGATCGGCGTCAAGCTCGGCCTCGGCTGGGCCAAATCGCATTCGTTCACGACCGGACAATGCCCGGTCAAGCGCTATAACCGCCGTCTCATGAATATGATCCTCGCCGACAAGGCGCACATCGCGAAGGCGGTCAACGCGACGAGGATCAGTCTCGATGAGGCACCCGAGAGCTACCAGGCATTCGACGAGGGCGCCGCGACGAAGTACGTCATCGACCCGCACGGCATGGTGCTCGCTTGAGGCCGAGGGTGTCGCGAGTCGTCGCCCGGCCTGCCGTCACACCCGATCCGGCGGTCCCGCGCGGCGGCGGTCTCGAACGCGACGATGCCTTCCGCGCCGAGATGGAAACGCGCGGCGTCTGGGTCAACGAGGACGGCTGCGAGGCGGACAACTTGGCCTTCTGCGGCGGCGTGACCGTCAGGATCGGCGCCGGCGAGGTCTGGGACGACATCGTGACCCTGGCGGTGAGCCGCGAATGGGTCGGCGTCGAGGCACTGGCCGGGATCCCGGGCCGGGTCGGCGACGCTGCGATGCGCAACGCCAGCGCCCACGGACAGCGCGTCGGCGACACCGTCGCATCCGTGCGCACGTGGGATCGGGTCGCGGGTGCACAACGAACCTTCGCGATGGTCGACTGCGAGTTCGGCGATGCGCAGTCCAGGTTCACCCGGGAACGGCTGGAGGACGGTACCCGCCGCTACGTCGTGCTGGAGGTCTCATTCCTCCTGCGGCAAGGCGACCTGAGTATGCCCATTCAAGACCCGCGATTGGCTGACGCACTAGGCGTCCGTGTGGGCCAGCGAGCTGAGACCGCCCAGACGCGCCGGGCCGTGCTCGCACTTCGCGGCACTGACGGATGAGGGGCGGTCACACGCGACACAAGACTGGCCACCGGCTGGGCCGCGACACGGCGAGCCCAGCCAAATCCACCCACGATTAGGCGAGGACCGGCGACGATAGGCTCACCGCCCACTTCAACCCGCACGACAGGGGGACCCATCCGTCATGGAAGTTGTCATCACCTCCGAGACCGGTCAGGCCGGCCGCATCGGCGCGCAGATCGTCACCGACCTCATCCGCAAACGGCCCGATGCTGTTCTCGGTCTGGCCACAGGGTCGAGCCCGGTCGCGATCTACGACGAGCTCGGACGCCTCGTGCAGGCGGGCGAGCTGTCGCTTGCTCACGCCCGCGGCTTCATGCTCGATGAATACGTCGGACTGCCGGAACAGCACCCGGAGTGCTACCGCAGCGTCATCGAACGGGACTTCGTGGCGAAGGTCGATATCGAGTCGAGCAACGTGCACGGCCCGGACGGGTCGTCGAACGACATCCAGGCGGCCTGCGCGGCGTATGAGAAGGCGATCGCCGAGGCCGGCGGTGTGGATGTCCAGTTCCTTGGGATCGGCAGCGACGGCCACGTCGCCTTCAACGAACCGGGATCGTCCCTGGCCTCTCGTACCCGCATCAAGACCCTGACCGCGCAGACCCGCGCAGACAACGCCCGCTTCTTCGGGGGCGACGTCGAGGCCGTGCCGCAGCACTGCATCACCCAGGGAATCGGCACGATCATGGAGGCTCGCCACCTCCTGCTCATCGCCTCGGGCGAGGGCAAGGCAGAGGCGATCCACCACCTCGTCGAGGGCCCGATCTCGGCGAGGTGGCCCGCGACGATCCTGCAGATGCACCCCCACGTCACCGTCCTGCTCGACCCCTCCGCCGCCGGACGCCTCGAGCACGTCGGCTACTACGAGCAGACGTACGCGGCAAAGCCCGACTGGCAGCGCTTCTGAGGCCGCGGCCGCCGCGGGGCGGCACTTTGCCGTCCTGGGGCTCGGCCTCGTGTCCGCGCCGTTGCACCCTGTTCGCAAGCCCCACGGAGGGGCCCGTCATCGACCGAATCTCCGATCGATGCCACGCTGAGGGCACCAGCGTCCTGTCGACCCGGCCTGTGCATCGCGGCCAGCCCCTTAAGCCCGAGCCGACCTGGTCGGCGCCGGAGCTCGCCGTGGATGACGCCACGGCGCCGAACCGATCACCCGCCCCTACGCAGGAGACCTCATGGAACCGCTCGCCCTCACCGACCTCGCAGACGCCCATCTCAACGCCGCACGCGGGGCCTCCAGCGGGCGAAGCGCCATCACCGTCTACGGCCACGCCACGACGAGTTTGCGCCAAACCCTTATCGCACTCGCGGTCGGCCGCGAGTTGGCCGAGCACGAGAGCCCAGGTGATGCCACCCTGCAGGTCCTGCGCGGTCGCATCCGGCTCACCTCGGGTGACACCAATTGGGACGGCGGCCCCGGTGACCTGCTTGCCATCCCGGACGCGCGCCATGCCCTCCTGGCCATCGAGGATGCCGCTGTCCTCCTGACGGTCGCGGTCCGCTGACCCGGGGCCGGGTCACCCGGTCGTCTGCTGCCGGCCCGCATCGTGCCGATCCGGGCTCTGGACACCCGCTCCTGTCCACCGGGCTCCCGGGGGCACATCCGCGCGGCCGGGGGTCTGGCTCATCCCTTGTGTGGCTCGCCGGCGTAGGTGCCGATCGACCAGAGGTTGCCTTCGGGGTCGCGGACGGTGAACTCCCGGGATCCGTAGTCGGTGTCCTCGGTCGTTCGGACGATGTCAGCGCCCGCCCGGGTGGCTCGCGCGTGGACGTCGTCGAGATCGTCGGCGACGAGGTAGATGCCCGCGGTGCCCGGCTCGCGACACCACGGGTTGTCCGGCTTGTAGCTGCCGAACATGATGCCGCCACCGCCGGGCCAGTCGAGCTGGGCATGGGCGATCTCCTCGCCCTGGCGGTAGGCGACGTTCTCCATGAAGCCGAGAGCCTCGACGAGGAAGCCGAGAAGGGCCTGGGGGTCGTGAGCTTGAAAGGCTGGGTAGACGCGCGTCGTCACGGTCGGATTCGTGGTGTTCATGACACCCAGTCTTCTCGACCGGCGTGGCCGCCGACTTGGATGTTTCGGCGCTCCTGCTCGCACCAGAGGCTCGGAGGCATCGCAAGGTAGCCGCGGAACTCGCGGGACAGGTGCGACTGGTCGGCGTAGCCGCAGTCCGCGGCCACCCCGGCCAAGCTCGGCGTGCGCCCGGCTCGGATCGCTGAGGTCATCCTGCCCATCGCGTGCTCGAAGCGCATGAGCCGGCCCGCTGCCTTGGGTCCGATCCCGAACTCCCGGACAAACTCCTGGCGTAGCTGTCGGGTCGACAAGGACACCTCGCGGGCCAAGTCGTCGATGCCGATCGCGCCGCGGCTGCGGGTCAGGAGGCGCCACGCGCCGACGACCTCGCGACGAGGCCCCACGCAGTCGTCCGCGCGAGTATGTCCGCGGTGCGCCAAGGCCTGCGACACGACGTCGAATCGACCCTGCCACGTGGGCGTCTCGCCGACGTGCTGCCACAGGTCGCGACCCCAGCGGCCGGGATCGAAGGCACTCGCCATCGACGCCGAGATCTCGGCGGCCGGGACCCCGAACAGAGCGCGCGCCGCCAGGGGGTCGATCGCGAGCTGCACTCCTTCCTCGTGGCTCGGCCGCACGACATACGTGGCCTGGTCCTGCAGGCCCGCCAGGAGGACGTCCAGACCCACCGACCGGCCGGCCCGCAACTCGGCCTCGCCGTCGGCCGCGCGGACCGGGCCGTCGAGGCTGAGGATGAAGGTCAGCGTGGCCCCGGGCACCCCGAGGTGGACGCCCTCGGGCAGCCCGCTCGAGCGGTATCCGATCAGCCGCACCCCACCGGGGAGGCGCGAGGCGTCCCCGGTGACGAACTCCTGGCGCGGTTCACACACCCTCCCCAGTGTGCCCACCCACCCCGTTGCGCGCACTGCCTGCCGGCGCTTGCGGGGGGGTGCGGTCGACTCAGGAGACCGATCGGGTGATGTCGTCCTCGGTCGTCTGGCCGAGTTCGTGGCGGAGCGCGGCCTCCAGGTGGGCGAAGCGGAAGCGGTGACCAAGCTCCTGCAAGCGCGCCGGGACGACGCGCTGGCTTGCGGCGGCGACCTCGCGGGCACCATCCTCGCCGAGCAGCAGCTTCGGGCCGAACTCCGGCGTCGGCAGCACGGCCGGTCGGTGCATGACGCGGCCCATCGTGCGCGCCCAGTCGCGCTGCCGTTCGGGATGCGGGGCGACGGCGTTGACCGGCCCGGCGAGCCGGTCGTCGACGATCGCGCGGTAGAAGACGTCGAGAAGGTCATCCAGGGCGATCCACGACAGCCACTGCTCACCGCCCGCCATCGGGCCGCCGAGCCCGGCGGCGAAGAGGGGCCGCTGCAGGGCCATCGCACCCCCCCGCGCGGACTGCACGATGCCGATCCGCACGCTCACCGAACGGCCGGCCGCCTGGCGCGCGTCAGCCTCCCAGTCATCGACGACATCGGCGAGGAATCCCGCACCGCGCACAGCGGACTCCTCGAGCTGTTCGTCACCGCGGTCATATCCGTAGAAGCCGATCGCCGACGCGCTGATGAACGGGGTCTGCCCGGCGGCCTGGGCCAGCCGCGCAGTAGGCCCGACGCGGGAGTCGTACACGGCCGTGCGGTGCTTGTGCGTGAACCGGCCCGCGATTGGGGCGCCTGCCAGGTGCACGACGGCGTCGAGGCCGTCCAGCAGCTCAGGTGTCGGGGCGCCGGGATTCCACTGCCGCTCATCGGGGCCGTTCGGGGCGGTCCGCACGAGTCGGATGACGCGATGTCCTCCGGTGCTGAGCAGCGCCGCCAGCGCCGTGCCGACCAGGCCGGACGAGCCGGTGATGCCGACGGTCAGCGGGTCGGGCGCGAGCTCGCGCATCTCGGCGTGCACGGCCAA
>JAUNUZ010000140.1:1833-6503 GCA_030537915.1 Micrococcales bacterium | reverse complement strand
AAGCCTGCAGTGACTCGGGCTCGGCGTCGTAGCCGAGGCCCGCGGCCTGGGCCTGCTCGCGAGCGCTCTCGATGGCCTCCATGACGGCGCGGGGTCGCAGCACGCCGGCGAAACGACCGTCCTCGTCGACGACGACGCCGAGCCCGCCGGGGGAGGAGAGGGTGGCATCCAGAGCACTGCGCAGGCTCCCCGCCAGGGAGGTCATCGTGCCGCCCCGATGCAGAGCGGCGGTGGTGACCGAGCCGGTGATGCGGTGCGGCTCGACCCAACCCACGGGGGCGTCGTGCTCATCCAGCACGAGCACCCAGGGCGCCAGGCGTCCTTGCGGGGTGTCGCCCAGGCGGATCGTGGCGTCCGGGTCGAGCGGCTCCAGCGCCACCTGCTCGTGGCGGAATCCCAGCGCCCGGAAGCCGCGGTCACGCCCGACGAAATCGGCGACGAAGTCACTCGCGGGGTTGGCTAGGAGTCGCTGCGGCGGCGCCATCTGGGCCAGGACCCCGCCGACGTCCAGGACCGCGACCTGATCACCGAGCTTGATCGCCTCGTCGATGTCGTGCGTGACGAAGACGATGGTTTTGCCCAGCTCGCCCTGCAGGGTCAGCAATTCGTCCTGGAGCTGCTCGCGCACGATCGGGTCGACGGCGCTGAACGGCTCGTCCATGAGCATGACCGGGGGGTCGGCTGCAAGGGCCCGAGCGACGCCTACCCGCTGCTGCTGTCCGCCGGACAGCTGCGCGGGATAGCGCGAAGCCATGGACGTCGGCAGTCCGACCCGCTCAAGGAGCTCCATGCCTCGGGACCGGGCCGTCGTCTTGTCGACCCCCAGGAGTCGGGGCACGGTCGTTACGTTGTCCAGGACGGTCCGGTGCGGGAAGAGCCCGGCGTGCTGGATGACGTAGCCGATCTCGCGGCGTAGCTTCGCGGGGTCCAGGTCTGCGGTGTCGCGGGAGTCGATGAGAATTCGGCCCGAGGAGGGCTCGATCATCCGATTGATCATCCGCAGCGAGGTCGTCTTGCCGCAGCCCGAGGGGCCGACGAAGACGGTGATCTGCCCCGTGGGCGCCTCCAGACTGAGGTCCCCGACCGCGACCGTGCCGTCGGGGTAGCGCTTGGTCACCGATTCGAAAGTAATCATGTGCGGCAGGGGCCTTTCGGCTGTGAGGACTGGCGGGGCACCGCCCCGGATGCGGTGGGGCGTGGTCCGACGGCTGCGCGCTTGCACCGGTCGAACGCGTCCGTCGACACGCTACGGGGCGGCACGGACAAGTGGGCCATGTGAGGGGTGGGAAATCCACGGGTCCATCCTGGTGAGCCGCCCCGCGGTGAGGTTCGCGGGCGAGTGTGCCGGTGCCGGGCCGTAGCCTGGGCACGTGCTGTTGCTTGCAATCGACACCGCCACCGGTGTGGTCACCGTCGCCCTCCACGACGGTGTCCGCGTCTTGGCCCAGCAGGACGTAGCCCGCCCGCGAGAGCACGCCGAGCACCTGGCACCGGCGATCCGGACCGTGCTGACCATCGCCGATCGAGAGCCTGCCCAGGTGACCGACGTCGTCGCCGGCACCGGCCCCGGCCCGTTCACGGGGCTGCGAGTGGGGCTGGTCACTGCGGCGACCTTCGCCGAGGCGGTTGACGCCAGGCTCGGCGGCATCTGCAGTCTGGACGCGATCGCGCATGAGGTGTGGCTTTCCGGCACCGCCGGCCCACGACTGCTCGTCGCGACCGATGCCCGTCGCAAGGAGGTCTACTGGGCCGGCTACCGCCTCGACGAGGCCGGCGCCCACCGCCTGGACGACCCGCAGGTCGGGCCGGCCGCGCAGCTGCCGAGCGAGGTGACCAGGTGGCCGGTCGCCGGGCGCGGGCCGCTGCTGTACCCAGGGGCCTTCGGGCCGGCGCTGAACATCCTGGACGTTTCCGCGGGGGTGCTGGCGCACCTGGCCCTCCAGCGTCTGCATGACGGTGCTGGACTCGACGAGCCCCACCCGCTCTACCTGCGTCGACCCGACGCGACCCCGGCCGCCCCGCGCAGACTTCACACCCAGGCGGGCCAGCGGGCCCGTCCGGGTACGCAGGACTCGCGATGACGGCGCCGACCGGGGTGAAGGCCATTTTGGCGCCGACCATCCGAGCGACACGCTGGCCGGACCTGGCGGAGCTGGCGCGCCTCGAGGTCGAGCTCTTCGGCTCTGCGGCGTGGAGCGAGGCCGTGTGGTGGGCCGAGTTGGCCGGTCGTCCCCGGCGCGCCTACCTCACGGCCGAGGCGGGGGGCCGGGTCGTCGGGTATGCCGGTCTCGACCGCGTCGGCAGCGTCGCCGACGTCATGACGATCGCGGTGACCCCGGCGGCGCGGGGCACCGGGTTGGGACGGCGGCTCCTGAGCGCCCTCCTGGAGCTCGCCGACGGGGCCGAGGCCGTCATGTTGGAGGTGCGGGCCGACAACGAGTCGGCGCGCTCGCTCTATGAGTCCGTGGGCTTCGAGCTCGTGTCGACGCGAGCGCGCTACTACGGCGAGGTCGACGCCCTGGTGCTGCGCCGATTGCGGCCCGCGGCCCTCCGGCGCGCGCGCATCACCCCCGTGAACGCCGAGGAGTCCAGTCCATGAACGGCCCGCTCGTGCTCGGCATCGAGACATCCTGCGACGAGACCGGCGTGGGCATCGTCCACGGCGAGACCCTACTCGCCGACGCGGTCGCCAGTAGTGTCGGCGAGCACGCGCGCTTCGGCGGGGTGGTGCCCGAGATCGCCTCGCGCGCACACCTGGAGGCCATGGTCCCCACGATTCGCCGCGCCTGTGCGCAGGCGCGGGTCTCGTTGGCTGACCTCGACGCTATCGCGGTGACCAGCGGCCCGGGGCTGTCCGGGTCCCTGCTCGTCGGCCTGGCCGGTGCCAAGGCCCTCGCGGTGGCTCTGGACAAGCCGCTCTACGGCGTCAACCACCTCGCCTCGCACGTCGCCGTCGACATCGTCGAGCACGGACCGCTCCCCGAGCCGACGGCCGCCTTGCTCGTCTCGGGGGGCCACTCCAACCTCCTGCTCATTCCCGACATCACCGACGAGATCACCTCCCTCGGCTCGACGATCGACGACGCCGCGGGGGAGGCCTTCGACAAGGTGGCCCGCGTCCTCGGCCTGCCGTTCCCCGGCGGCCCGCACATCGACCGCATTGCGGCCGAGGGCGACGCCGCCTATGTGAGCTTTCCTCGGGGGCTCACCTCCGGACGCGACATGCAGCGGCATCGCTTCGACTACTCCTTCTCGGGCCTGAAGACGGCCGTGGCCCGCTGGGTCGAGGCCCGCGAGCGCGACGGACACCCCGTGCCCGTGGCGGACGTGGCAGCGAGCTTCCAGGAAGCGGTCACCGACGTGCTGACCCGCAAGGCCGTGCTCGCCTGCCGCGAGAACGGCGTCCAGGACCTGATCATCGGCGGCGGCGTCGCCGCGAACAGCCGCCTGCGGGCCATGGCTCAGGAGCGCTGCGACGCGGTCGGCATCCGGCTGCGGGTTCCGCGGCGAGATCTGTGCACCGACAACGGCGCCATGGTCGCGGCGCTAGGCGCCCAACTCGTCGCCAAGGGGCGCGCCCCCTCTCAGCTGGGGATCCCCGCGGACTCGTCCCTGCCGGTCCAGGTCGTCAGCGTCTGACAGGACGCCGGCTCGGTCACTCGGTGCAGCGCTCGAGGTGGGCTACCTTGCCTACATCGCGGCTTTGCCACCTGCCGCATCAAGGGGATGTGATCGAAGATGGGTATGACCACGGGTCCGGGGGTGGACACGAGCCAATCGCAACGGTCTCGCGGGCCGCGGATGCACGGGCGTCCGGTGAGGTTGCTGGCAGTGGTCCTCAGCCTGGCGACCGGCCTGGTGGCGGGTTGCTCGAGCACCGCCGGCGAGCCTGTCTCGATGGTCTCCGGGGCGTCAGCGCCCCAGCAGGCCCCCGCGATGCCCGGGCTACCGAGCGCCGCCGACCTCACCGCGGCCCGACGCGAGGTCGCCAAGTTGCCGCTGGACAAGCTCGCGGCCCAGCTCGTCGTCCCGCGGCAGACCGGCGACCGCGCCTCAGCAGCGGCCGGGCTGCGCACGCGCGGCTACGGTGGCTACGCGGTCTTCCGGGGAAACCTGCCCGCCGGCTCCGCCGCGATCCCTGCGGCACGGTCAGACAACGCCGCCTTCGCCCGCGCCGTCGCCGCGTCGGGACGGAGCTGGCCAGCGTTCATCTCGATCGACCAGGAGGGCGGGCCGGTGACTCGGCTCGAAGCGCCGATGACACCCTTCCCCGCCGTCATGGCGCTCGGCGCTGCCCGCGATCCCGGCCTTGCGCGGCGGGTCGGTGCCGCCTCGGGCGCCGAGCTGCGTTCGCTGGGCTACACGGTCGTGCTCGCCCCGGATGCCGACGTCACGATCGGTGCGGCCGATCCGACGATCGGCATCCGCTCCCCAGGCTCGGACCCCAAGCTGGTCGCCCGCATCTCGACCGCGCTGGCCGCGGGTTACCTAGACGCCGGGATCCTGCCGACCCTCAAGCACTTCCCCGGACACGGCGGGGTCAGCGCGGACACCCACGTGGGCACGGTGCGCCAGCGCGCATCCCTGGCCCAGCTGCGGGCCCGGGATCTGGTGCCCTTCGCCGAGGCCGTGCGCTCTGGGGTGCCCGCGATCATGACGGCGCACATCGT
>JAUNUZ010000140.1:0-1787 GCA_030537915.1 Micrococcales bacterium | reverse complement strand
GCGGTGCTCGCGGGACTGCTGCGCAAGGACCTGCGATTCGACGGTCTCATCGTCACCGACGCCCTTGAGATGGCGGCGGTCGCGTCGAGCTACGGGCCGGGCCAAGCGGCGGTAGCAGCGGTGCGGGCCGGCGCCGACGTGCTCCTCATGCCGGCCGACCCGCGCGCCGCAGTCAGCGCGCTCGTCCAGGCCGTGAAAAAGAAGGCGATCACGCGTGCCCGTCTGGAGGAGTCCGCCGCGCGGATGGTCGCAGCGCTGCGCGCTCGCGCCAAGGCGTCCGTGGCCCCGCAAGCACCCGGCTCGAACGCCCAAGTCGCCCGCGCCGTCGCGAACGCTTCGATCACCCGGTTGGGCGGCGCCTGCCGGGCCCGCCTCGTCGGCCGCTCGATCGCGATCAGTGGCTCGGTGGCGGCGGATCGCGCCGCGCTGACGAAGGCGGCCCGCGCCGCGGGCCTGGGCACGGGGTCTGGCACGACGGTCGTGCTGCGGGCCGGCTCGTCCTACCGTGCCGCCGAGCAGGGGACCCAGCGGGGCTCGAGCGCCGCGGCCGCCGGGGATGTCGTCGTCGCGCTCGACGCCCCGTACACGCTGGCCCGCGACAAGGCCCGGGTCGCTAAGCTCGCCACATTCGGCCGGACGCCGGCGACCTACACAGCGCTCGTCGACGTGCTGCTGGGTCGGCGAGCCGCCGCGGGGCGGCTGCCGGTGGCCGTCGGATCAGCGCGGATCGGCAGCGGATGCAGGAGCTAGCCATGGGTGGTCGGGTTGTCGTCATCGGTTCCCTCAACATCGATCTGGTGACCCAGGTCGAGCGCCACCCCAAGCCCGGGGAGACGCTGACCGGTAGCGATCTCGTGCGGGTGGCGGGAGGCAAGGGTGCCAATCAGGCCGTCTCCGCGGCCGCCCGTGGAGCCCGGGTCGCGATGGTCGGCCACGTCGGCGACGACGACGGGGGCATGCCTACCGGGCCCGCCTGCGACATCTGGGCATCGACGCCGACCTCGTCGTCGTCGACCCCCAGCGCCCCACCGGCCACGCGCTCATCGTCGTCTCCGCAGACGGCGAGAACTCGATCGTCATCGCCCCCGGCGCCAACGCCTCCGACCGCTGGCCGGCTACCCTGGCCCTCGCCATCGACGGCGTGAAGAGCAACGACGTCGTGCTGCTCCAGCAGGAGATCCCACCCGAGGTGACGATTGCGGCCATCCGAGGCGCCCACGACAAGGGCGCCCGTGTCGTTCTCAACATGGCACCCTTCGCGGCGCTTCCCGAGGACGTCATCGCCCTGATCGACCCCGTGATCGTCAACGAGCACGAGGCGCTGATGCTCGCCGACGCGGGCCTCGTGCCGGTGTCCACCGTGACGACCTTCGGGGCCCAGGGGGTGGCCTGGGACGGCGAGCAGAGGCCCGGCGTCCTAGTGTCCGCCGACAAGGTCGCCGACACGACCGGAGCCGGCGACGCCTTCTGCGGCGCGCTCTGCGCCGCTCTGGCATCGGGGGCCGATCGTTCCGCGGCACTCGTGGCCGGTCTGAACGCGGGCGCGCAGGCAGTTCAGCACGACGGCGCCCAGCCCGACGGAAACCTGTGACGACCCGTCGTCCGGCTTTTGGATCGTGACGCCAAGCGCCGCGCTCGCCCGCGTCATCGTCGACGAACTCGCGCGCTGTGGAGTGCGCGACGTCGTCTTGTGCCCGGGATCGCGCTCCGCGCCGATCGCCTATGCCCTGCTCGAAGCGATGCGGGCCGGCCGGCTGCGCCTCCACGTGCGAGTCGACGAGCGCAGC
>JAUNUZ010000139.1:1584-6546 GCA_030537915.1 Micrococcales bacterium | reverse complement strand
CGCTGACCACCGGGGCCGCTCCCGACGACCAGGAGGTCGTAGTCGTAGCCGTGCTCGCCCGCATGGTCGCTCATCGATCCTCCACGTCACTGTGTGCCCTGCGTGTGCCTGCCTAGCCTTTGCGTCTCGACGCAGACCTGGACGCACCGTCGACGGTCGCGACGGCCGCGCCTACTCGCCCTGATCCTCTCCTACGGGCGCGACGTCTGCAGCGTTTGAGCACACGCCGCGTGCTCGGATCGCAAGGCGTTCACCATCCGTGCCCGGCAGTCGCCGCGGGGCCTATGAGCCCGCGCGGCCCTCAGCTCGTCCAGGCCCGCCAGAGCGCGGCGTATTCGCCATCACGGGCGATGAGCTCCTCATGGGTGCCCAACTCGGCGATGCGCCCGTCGATGACGACGCCGATGCGGTCGGCATCGTGGGCGGTATGCAACCGGTGTGCGATGGCGACCACGGTGCGACCCCGCAGCAGGGCGCTCATCGACCCCTCGAGGTGGCGGGCCGTGTGGGGATCGATGAGCGAGGTCGCCTCGTCGAGCACGACCGTGTGCGGATCCGCCAGGACGAGCCGCGCGAGCGCGATCTGTTGTGCCTGCCCCGGAGTGATCGAAGCCTTGCCCGAGCCGAGCATGGTGTCGAGCCCCTGCGGCAGACCCTTTACCCAGTCCCACGCCCCGACGGCCGACAAGGCGTCGGCCACGGCCGCATCCCCGCGGTCGCCGGACTCGGCCCGCGACTCCTCGCGGGCGAGGACCACGTTGTCCCGCACCGTGCCGAGGAAGACGTGATGCTCCTGGGTCACGAGCGCGACCTCCCGGCGCAGCACCGGCACCGGCAGCGCCGTGAGGTCGACTCCGCCGACGCGGACGTCGCCGGTACGCGGGCCGTGTATCCCCGAGAGCAGCCGGCCGAGCGTCGACTTGCCCGATCCGCTCGGACCGACGATCGCGAGCCGTTCGCCGGTGCGCAGCTCGAGGTCGATGCCGTGCAGGACGTCGTGGTCCTCCCGGTAGGCGTAGCGCAGGTCACGACCGAGCAGGGCGCGGCCGTCGGGACGGCCCGGCCCCTCCTGACGGTCCGGCGGCATCTGGGCGATGCCGAGTAGTCGCGTCGTCGATGCGATCCCGACCTGAACGCGATCGACCGAGGCGACGAGGGTGTCGAAGGGACCCCAGATGGCCTCGATGTAGAGCATTGCGGTCGTGATCTGACCGAGCGTGACCCAACCCCGGGAGTAGCCGTAGGCACCGGCGAGCAGCGTCACGACCCGCGGCAGGCTGAACGCGATGTCCATGACGATGAAGAGCAGGTTGCGCAGGCTCATCGTGTAGCGCTCGGCCTGCGCGGAGACCTCCAGGTCACCCCAACCGCGGGCGCCTCGCCGGTCCGCCAGCCCGAGCGCCTCGACGGTCCGGGCCCCCTCCACTGTCTCGGTGAGCGTGGTGTTGATGCGGGCGTAGCTGCCCGCCTCGGTGAGATAGCCGACCGGGGCCCGGCGCAGGTAGCGGCGAACCTGCACGACGGCCAGGCCCATGAGAATGAAGGCCGGCAGCGCTAGCAGCACCGAGTTGAGAGCCAACGCGATGAGCGTGAGCACGACTGTGACGCCCGCGATGATCGACTCGGGCAGCGCCCAGCGGACCGATTCGCTCATCGCCCCGACATCGCGGGTGACCCGGGTGACCAGATCGCCGGTGCTGGCGGACTCCACACGCGACAGTGGAAGGCGCAAGATGGCACGGACGACGAACTCGCGGGCGGCCGCGAGCACGTCCTGTCCCAGCACCGCGGCCGTGGTCTTGGCCGCGAGGGTGAACACGGCCTGGAGTGCGACAACGCCGACCACCACGAGCGAGACGGGACCGGCCGCAGCGATGACCACCTGCGCTCCCCCCGTGGCGATCCCGGCGGCGGTCTCGTCGACGAGACTCCCCAGCAGGCGCGGCACGGCCAGTCCGGCGCCGGCCGCGCAGGCGTTGGCGAGAACGACGAGGAGCACGAGGCGGTTGCGGGCCCACAGCAGGTCCCGCATGAACATCAGCACCGTGCGCTCACGCGCGACCGGCAGCCCCGCCGACGGCGACATCGCCCGGGCAACGAACTCCTCGGCCCGCTCCTTGCGCAGCAGGTGGCGCCGGCGCCAGGCGGCGATCCGCTCGCTGGGGGAGCCGACGTAGGGCGGCTGCAAGCTGCGTGGCACTTCGGAGACGGTCGATCGCGCACTGCCTTCATCGTCGCGGGCAGCGTCGCGGCTGCCCGCGACGTCCGCGTGCTGGCAGCACTTGGCGTCAGGCTCATGCCACGTGCGAGCAGAATCCTGCGCGAGCCACTCCGGCAGCAGGGATTGCGTCGCGCCACTCATCGCTGCACCTGCGCGGACTCGCCGTCACGGAGCACGATATTTCGATAGCGGGGCTGCGCTGACATCAGTTTCTCGTGGGTCCCCGCAGCGACGAGACGCCCCGCTATCACCAGGGCTACCTCGTCCGCGTGCCGCAGCAGCAAGGGCGAGGTCGTCGCCACAACAGTCGTGCGGCCGCGCCGGGCGACGGGCAGCTGCACGCCGATGCGCGCCTCGGTGTGCGCGTCGACGGCCGAAGTGGGCTCGACGAGCACCAGAACCGGCGGGTCGGTCGCCAACGCGCGGGCCAGTACGAGTCGTTGCCGCTGCCCCCCGGACAGACCGCGAGCCCGCTCCTCGAGGACGCCCTGCCATCCGCCCGGGAGGGCGTCGTAGACGTCTTCGGCTGCGGCGGCGTGCAGGGCGGTCTCCGCCTGCTCGCGGGTCAGCGCGCCGTGGGGGTCGATGGCCTGCTGCAGGGTCCCTGCGAAGAGGTGCGCCCCCGTGTCGCTGACGAGCAACGTCTCGCGCAGGTGCCCAAGATCCGCACGCGAGAGGTCGACGTCGCCAAGGCGAACACCCCACGACCTCCGGGCCACCGTCTCGTCGCGGACGGCGCGCTCGGCGCGAGCGGTTGCGCGACGGGAGCTCTCGGCTCGGGCGGCGAGGCCCTTGAGCTCCTCGGGCAGCTCTTCGCTGACGGCCTCCTGCGTGCTGCCGGGCAGGTAACGGCCGAGTCGGTCGGCGAGCGCGGCGGCGTCGTCGGTCGTCGCGCAGACGAGCATCGTCAGTCGACCACCACTGGCACAAAAGCCGCTCGCTTCGTCAACGAGGTCTCCGGTGGGGTCGAGGCGGACCGGTTCGTCCGGAGCGCGCCAGGGCGGCTCCTGTTGCAGGACTGCAATGGTCTTGCGCGCCGAGACCAGGGCGCGGGTCGTCTTGTGGGCCAGCTCGAAGAAGCTGCGCATCGGCTGGACAAGGAAGAGGCCGTAACCGAGGAAGGCGATCAGTTGGCCGATCGTCAGGCGGCCGTGGGCGACCTCGCGGACCCCCAGATACATGAGCCCGACGAGCAGGACTCCCGAGAGGAGCACTCCGACGGCGTCGATGACGGCCTGCCAGACCCCTGCCACGACGCCGGCGTGCCGGACCCGCTGGGACTGCCGGGCGTAGTTGTCGCCGAAGGTCGCCTCGCCGCCGACCCCGCGCAGGATCCGCAGTCCCGCGACGATGTCGGTGGCCTGCGACGTCAGATCGGAGTTGCGCGAGCGCTCGATGCGTTGCCAACGTTCCAGCGGCCGCAGCAGCGGCGTTGCGGCGAAGACGAGCAGCGGAGCACCGAGCAGGAGCAGCAGCCCCAACGGCATCGACGTGGAGAGCACAATTGCTGCGACGACAAGATAGGCGACGAACTGCGATGCGGCACGGATGAGGATCTCCAGGAACGAGCCGAACTGGTCGCCGTCGCTGCCGGAGACCGAGAGCACCTCACCGGTTGGGGTGCGCTGGGGTAGCACGTGCCCCAGCTGCAGTGTTTTGTTCGTGATCAGGTGCGTCGTGCCGTAGAGCGCGAGCAGCCATGACCGGACGACAAGCGTGTGGAAGAGCACCCCGCAGGCGGCGCCGACGATGGTCACGACGGCGAGCCAGGCGATCCAGTGGGTGGTTGCCGCGTGGTCGCCGGGCACGATGCCGGCGTCGATCGTCTTGCCCAGGAGCCACGGACCCAGTGTCTGCGGGACCATCCACGCGGTGGCGACGACGAGCGCGGCCCCGAGCACATCACGCTGGCTGAGTACGATCCAGCGCAGGAACGCGGCAGGCGATCGCGTGTCGGGACGAGCATCGGCTCGCATCGACAGGTACGCGGAATGTCGCTCGGGAAAATCTCGCATGGCGTCGCCACCGTAATTGCCAGCACCCACCGGGTCCCACTGCTTTTTGCTTCGGCGCCCACCGTTGGCGCGCAGCGCCTCACGATTCGTAGGTGATGCCACGCAACTCCGACGCAGTGGCTGGCGGCCAAGTGCGGTCACACCACGCCGCCGCGAGCGTCACTAAGCTGCACGGATAAGACGCCGCCGCTGGGGAAGGACCAACTCGATGCCCGCTTCGAGGCCCGCTTCGACATCCGGGGGGATGCGCGAGGATTCCGAGCGCCGGTCACGCCGCGGCTGGCTGCTGCCGCTCGTCGCCCTCATCATCGGGATCGTTCTCGGCGGGGGCGGGGTCGGGCTCGTAATGAACGCCCGTCAGGCTCCCGCGCCCGCCCCGGCTCCGACGACGGCCGCGCCGAGCCCGAGCGGCGACGTGACCCCGGTGAACGTGCCACGGGCCTGCCTGCGCATCGCGGACGAGGCCAAGGTCCTCCAGGGTCTGCTTGACCAGGCCGTCACAGCCGCCCGGGATCTCAACGCATCCGAGCTGTCCGACCTGGTGCGCCAGATCGATGAGCAGCAAAACGCCCTACAGACTCATGCGCAGGTGTGCCGCCAGGGGGTGCAGACTCCCGTGCCGGTCAGCCCAGGCGCCCCGGCGAGCAGTGCGTCGGCGGGCAGCTCTGGCGCGGCTCCCGGCGCTACGACCGATGCCGAGCCGGAGCCGAGCCGGACCGCCAAGCC
>JAUNUZ010000139.1:0-1484 GCA_030537915.1 Micrococcales bacterium | reverse complement strand
CCCCTGACGCGGCATCCGGCGGTGCAGCGCCGCCGATGGCTTCTCGGTCCTCATCCCGGAACTGGGCCAAGGATCGGTCGGCGGCACAGTTCGGGCGCTGGTCAGCGGGCGCGCCAGAGGCCCCGCAGGCGGGACTCGCTGTAGGCCGCCGCGGCGCGTTCCTCCTCGCGCAGGATGCGGTCATGGCGCAGCAGACGCTTGTTCGGCCAGGCGCTGGACAGCCCGAGAAGGGTGAGCATCGCGGGCACCATGACCGAGCGCACGACGAAAGCGTCGATGAGAATCCCCACGCCCATTGCGAATGCCAGCTCGCGGAAGGACGTCACGGGGATCACGGCGAGCATGCCGAAGCTCACGGCAAGCGCCAGCCCCGCGGTCGTGATTGCCCGCGACGTCTCGGGCATCGCGACCGCAATCGCCTGACGCAGGGGCGTCGTGCGCGCCAACTCCCACACTCGGCCCACGCCGAAGATGTTGTAGTCCGAGCCGAGCGAGACGAGCAGGACCGCTGCGGCGAATGGCACGTAGAACGTGAGCCCCTCCTCGCCGAGCACGTCGATGAACATCCACGTCGTCAGGCCGAGGCTGGCGCTCAGCGCGAGCACGCTGGACAGCAGCAGGAAGAAGGGTGCGACCAGAGCCCGCAGGAAGATCGCCAGGATCGCGAAGTTGACGATGATACCGGCGAGTGCAATGCGTCCGAGATCCGCAAACGTGCCTTTGACCAGGCCCTCCGCGAGCGCCGTGTCCCCGGTGAAGCTGAAGCGGTAGTCCGCGAGTCCGACCTGTGCCGCCAGTCCCGGCAGGTCGTCGCGCAGGCGGGAGAGGTCGTCGATCGCTTGCGCACCAAGCGGGGTGTGGTCCAACACGACGAGCATCCGCGCCGCGTCGCCGGTCTTGGCGAGCATCAGGTTGGGCAGTTGCGGGAAGCTCTGGCGCGGCCCGATGACGCCCGCGACACCGGGTTGCTCCGCGATGACCTTCTGCAGCTCGATCAGCGCGGATTGCCGGCGGGCCACGCCGGCACCCTCGACGAGCAAGGTCGTCGGGGAGGTGATCCCGGGCGCGAAACCGGCCGACGCCGCGGCATTTGCCTGGCTCACCGAGTTGTCGTCGGGCAGCGCCCCGGAGAAGTCGGCATCCAGCCGCACCGAGAAGAGCGGCAGCGAGGCGATGATCAGCAGTGTCACGCAGACGATCGTCGCCGCCCATGCTGCCGGGGGCTGGACGAGCAGCTTGGCGAGCCACATGCTGTGCGCGGACGCCTGGGTCTCGACACCCGATGACGCGGTCGACCCCGTCGGCTCTGGGAGCAGCCGGGGGTCGCGTCGCGGAAAGAAGATCCTCGGTCCAAGGATGCCAATGAGCGCCGGCACCAGGGTGATCGAGATGAGCAGGCCGACAAGGATCGTCACCGCCATGGCGGGGCCGAATGCCTTGAAGAAGTGCGACTCCGCCACGAGCAGCACGGCGGTGCCGGCCGC
>JAUNUZ010000138.1 GCA_030537915.1 Micrococcales bacterium | reverse complement strand
CAGGCGACCCGCCCCGGCAACGACGACGTCGGCCAGGCCCGCGAGTCGGGGGGGCTCATCCGGCCAGGCGGCCGGAGAGGTGGCCGGGACGGCGAGCGGGAGCTGCCCGGGCACGAACGGATTGACGAACGACATCGTCGCCACCGCCACCCCTTCGGGCTGCTGGCTCATCGCGCCCAGCTCACCTTGCGAAGCCCGTCATCTCGGGGGGCCGCTCACCGCAGGGTCGGGGTGTTGGCCAGCAGCGTCCTGGTGTACTCCTGCTGGGGATTCTCCATGAGCTCGACGACGAAGCCCTGCTCGACGACGCGGCCTGCCTGGAGCACCTGCACGCGGTCCGCGATGGAGCGGACGAGCGCGAGGTTGTGCGTCACGAAGAGCATGCTGATACCCCGCTCGCGCTTGAGGTGACTGAGCATGTCGACGATCGAGCCCTGCACCGAGACGTCCAGGGCCGAGGTGATCTCGTCGCACACGAGCACCTCCGGTTCCGCCGCGAGCGCGCGGGCGATCGCGACGCGCTGCCGCTCACCACCGGAGAGCCGATTCGTCCGGTAGTTCAGCACCGTCGGCCCCAGCGCCACTGCATCGAGCAGCTCCACCACCCGGTCCCGCGCGGCCGCTCCGCTGGCGATCCCGAAGAGCTCCATCGGCCGCTTGACGATCTGCTCGATCGTCAGCCGCGGGTTGAGCGAGAGGTAGGGGTTCTGAAAGATGTACTGGATCCGCTTGCGATCCGCCACGCTGCGCTTTCGCGCGCCCTTGGCGAGCTCGTGGCCGTCCAGGGTGACCCGGCCGGTCCACTCCTTCGACAGGCCGCCGATGGCGCGCGCGCACGTCGTCTTGCCGGACCCGGACTCGCCCACGAAAGCCAGCACCTCACCCTTGGCCAGGTCGAAGTTGAGGTCGAAGACGACCTGCTTGCGGCCGTAGAAGACGTCGAGATGCTCGACGGCCAGGATGATGTCGCGGTCCTTGGAGGGGTCGGTGTCGGCGATATCGCCGGACATGATGCTCCACGGCGGCAGCTCTTTGTAGCGGATGCAGCGCACCTCGTGACCGGGCACCACCTCCTCGACCGGCGGGTCGGTCGTCGCACAGGCCGCGATGGCGAAGGCGCACCGATTGTGGAAGCGGCACCCTGACGGGCGCCGACCCGGCCCGGGCGTGCTGCCGGGGATCCCGCTGAGGGCACGCGCCGAGGTCAGGTGCGGGATCGCATCCAGCAGTGCCCGGGTGTAGGGGTGGCTCGGCCGAGCGAAGATTTCGTCGCGCGGGCCGAGCTCGACGATGCGACCCGCATACATGACCGCAACCCGGTCGGCGAGGTTAGCGACGACCGCCAGGTCGTGGGTCACGTAGAGAGCCGCGACGTCGTGCGCCTTGCACAGCTCGCGCACCGTGCGCAGGACCATGCCCTGCGTCGTCACGTCAAGGCCGGTCGTCGGCTCATCCAGGACGAGCACCTTCGGGCGGGGCAGCAGGGCCATCGCGAGGGCAACCCGCTGCACCTGCCCGCCGGAGAGCTGATGCGGGTAGCGCGAGAGGAACTCCTCGTCGCTGGGCAACCCGACCTCTTCCAGCCCGGTCCGCGCGCGCTCCATACGCGAGGCTGACGTGCCCACGTCACGCAGCTCCAGCAGCTCGACGATCTGGCGGCCGATGCGGATCGAGGGATTAAGCGCAGCACCGGGATCCTGCGGCACGTAGGCGACCTCGGCGCCGCGCATCCGGCGCACCGCATTCGTGTCCAGGGCCAGGATGTCGCGGCCGTCGAGGTCGACTGTGCCGGCCCCGATCCGAGCCCCGGTGCGGGCGTAAGCAAGCAGCGCGGTACCGATCGTCGTCTTGCCGGAGCCGGATTCCCCGACGAGACCGACGATCTCACCGGGGTAGAGGACGAGGTCGATGTCGTCGACGACATCGATTCCGCTGGAGCTGAGCTCGACCCGCAGGCCGTGCACCGTCGCTCCGGTCGCGGCACCCTGGCCGATCTCGTCGGCCGGGCCGGACTCCTGTGGCAGGGGCTGTGCCGTGGACATCATTCGCCGCCGTTCCCGGCGACCTGCGTCACGCCGTCGGCGAGCAGGTTCGTGCCGATCGTGAAGATGCCGATGATGATGACCGGCAGGAGCACCGCCCAAGGCTGGACGAGTAGGGCGAGCCGGTTCTCGTTGATCATTTGACCCCAGTCGGCGGCACCCGGGTTGGTCGAGAAGCCCAAGAATCCGATTCCGGCGACCATTCCGATCGAGTAGGTGAGCCGCAGGCCCGCCTCGGCGAGCAGCGGGGCGTTCATGTTGGGCAGGACCTCGGCGAGAATGACGCGCAACCGAGACTCCCCCAAGGCCTCCGCCGATGTCACGAAGTCGCGCGGCACGATGCCGAGGGCGACACCTCGCGCTACGCGGGCAACGCGCGGTGCGTGCGAGATGCCGACGAGCAGCGCGATGACCCACCAGGTCGGCTCGGTGACGGCAGCGAGGACGAGCAGCGCGAGCAGGATCTGGGGGAAGGCGAGGGCGACGTCGTTGAGCCGCATGAGCGCCTCGTCGAGCCAGCCCCCGGCGTAGGCCGCGACGACGCCGATGAGGATGCCGGCCACGAGGCCGATAATCGTCGCGACGAGCGAGGTCAGCAGGATCGAGCGACCGCCGGCGAGGACACGGGAGAACACGTCCTGACCGAGGTAGTCGGTGCCGAAGAGGCCGAACGGCGCGAAGGGCTTGTCCACGATGTCGTTCTCCCCGTGCGGAGCGATCCACGGCCCGACGATGGCGAGCAATGTGATGAGCACGGTGACGCTGAGCCCGAAGACGAGTCGTCGGGACTTCAGGTAGCGGCGAAGCGTGGCGCCGCGGGCCGTGGCCGCCGGCACGACGGCCATTGCGGTGGTCGAGGGACCGACACTAGAGCTGGTCATGACGAGATCGCCGTCCTTGCTCGCGGAGTGAAGAGGATCGAGAGGATGTCAGCTATGAGATTCACGCCGACATAGACGGCTGCGAGGGTCATCGCCAGGGCCTGCACCATGGGGAAGTCGCTGTTGCGGACGGAGTCGACGAGGCTCGCCCCGACGCCCGGATAAGAGAAGAGGTATTCGACGATGACAATGCCTCCGGCGAGCCACGCGAACTGCAGGGCGATGACCTGGATACCGGGGACGATCGCGTTGAGCAACGCGTGCTTGCGCATGACGACGCTCTCCGGCACGCCCTTGAGCCGGGCGAGTTCGACGTAGTCCGAGTCGAGCACCTCCAGCAGATTCGCGCGGACGATCCTGGAGACGTAGGGCGAGACGGCAAGCACAAGGGTGAGCACCGGCAAGATCATCGAGGCCGGGTTGGTCCAAGGCGGCCGGCCACCCCCGGCGATCGTCACCGCCGGCAGCACGTGCAACACCGTCGTGGAGAAAACCGCGACGAACAGAATGCCGATGACGAACTCGGGCAGCCCGGCGAGCGTGAGCAGGATGACCTGGATCACGCTGTCCGGGCGGCGACCGCGGTAGTGCGCCGAGAGCATCGCGATGCCGATCGCCAAGGGGACCATGACGATCGCGGAGATAAGCACGAGAACCGCAGAATTGGCGATCCGCGAGCCGATGAGATCCCAGACCGGCTGTTGGTTGGCGATCGACGTGCCGGGGTCCCCGGTGACGAGGTTGCCAAGCCACGTGAAGTAGCGCGAGATGACCGGTTCGTCGAGGTTCAGCTGCTCGCGCAGCGCGGCGACCCGCTCGGGACTCGTGCCGAAGTCCTTGCCGAGGATCGCGCGTACCGGGTCACCCAGGGCGGCAGTCGCGAGGAAGACGATGATCGAGCAGGCCCACAGCGTGAGCACGGCGAAGAGGATCCGCCGGCCGATCCACCGGGCCCACCCGCCGGCGCCGGAGCGCCGCGGCGGCGCGACGGGCGTGGGCGCGAACGAATCGTCGGGCATGTCGGTCCCCTGGGGGGTGGCGATGTCGGTCATGACGACCTCACGAGACGAAGGAGGCGTGCTTGAACCCGAAGGAGTCGCACGGCAGGTAGCGGTTGGGTTTGAGACCGGTGACGAGGTTGGAGTAGGCGTCGACCTGACGCTTGAACCCCCAGATGATGTAGCCGCCGGTGTCGAATTCGATCTGCTGGGCGTCGCGCTGTAGCTGGGCGCGCTTGGCCTCGTCGGTCTCCCGGGTCGCCTGCGCGATGAGCGCCGCGAACTTCGGGTCGTTGAAATGCGTCTCGTTGTAGGCCGCGGTCTTCAGAGTGGACGAGGCGACCTGCGGCAGGTAGTTGCGGGTGGCCCAGAAGTCCTGCGCGAAGTTCCACGAGAGGTAGCGTTCACCGTAGAAGGTGTTGGGGTCGGCCTTCGTCAGCCGGACTTTCACCCCGGCCCCTCGCGCCTGGTCGACGAAGAGGTTTGCCGACTCCACACCGCCGGCGCCGACCGCCGTCGAGGTGACGAGCTCGATCGACAGGTCGGACTGGCCCGCGGCCTTGAGCAGCGACTTGGCCTGCTCGAGGTCCTGCTGGCGCTGCGGCAGGTCCTTTGCGTAGGCGGGGTCGAAGGGCGCGTAGAGGTCGTTGCCGAGGAAGCCGTAGCCGTTGAGCGCCTGGTCGATCATCTGCTGTCGATCGACGATGAGCCGCAGCGCCTGGCGCACGCGCACATCGCTATACGGTGCGACGTCTACGCGCATTGTGAAGGGTATCCACGCCCCGGACTCCGAGACGAGCGCCGAGGCACCCTGCTCCGCGATCGTCTTGGTGAGATAGGTCGGCAGGTTGTCAACGCTCTGGACCTGACCGGCAAGCAGTGCGTTGACCTTGGCTGCATCGTCGGCGAAGTCGTAGATGTAGAGCTCGTCGACATACGCCGGGGTATCCCAATAGTTGTCGTAGCGCAGGAACCGCGAAAGCTGACCGGGCACGAACTGCTCGTACTTGAAGGGGCCCGTGCCGATCGGCTTGGCCAGGTCGAAGTCGCTGGGGATGATCCCCACGGTGTACTCGGCGAGCAATTGGTCGAGGATCGCGTAGGGCGTCTTGAGGGTGAGCCGGATCGTGCGGGGGTCGATGATCTTGGAGTTCTTCAAGTCCAGGACCTCGGCGAGCTGCACCCCACCTGGCGCCGTCTTCTTCGGGTCGGTGATGACCGCGAGGCTGTGCATGACGTCCTCGGCCGTGACCGTCTTGCCGTTGTGGAACTCGACGCCCTGGCGCAGCCGCACGGTCCACGCGAGCGCGCCGCCCTCGACCCGCACGCTCTGCGCGATCGCCGGCTCAATCTCGTACTTGGCGTTCCAGCGCAGCAGCGGCTCGTAGAGGTTGAGGCAGCGCGCGATGTCCGGATTCGTCACCGGGAAGTGCGGGTTCAGGGTGTCCTTCAGGCTGCCGCCGGTCCCACCGTGACTGTAGATCCCACCCTTGGAGCGAGCCGCGTTGGCGGGCGCCGGCGCCGGAACGGCGGCGCACCCGCTCAGGCCACCGGCCGCAGCCAGTCCGGCCAGACCCGCGCCGCCCAGGCGCAGCACGTCGCGACGGGACAGCCCTGAGATGCCGGCCCATCTCGACAACTCAGAGGGCGGCTCGGGAGCCGCCCTCTCATCTCCTGCTCGGTGTATCACCATGCAAACCCCTTCATGTTGCCCCGAACGTAGGGGGGACCCGGCGTGGCGTCAAGGCAACGACAGCCGATGCAACAGAACTGTTTCCAGAAGGAGACCCCAGGACTCGGCGGGCAATTCCTGGCCCGTGACCAGGACCGATAGCAGCGACGTAAGGTGGTGGACGTGCCAGGGGACAGCGCGACACCGGGGTCGGACGCCGATTTTCTCGCGCGTGCGACGGGTTTGACGATGCGCTTCGGCGCCGTGGCGGCGCTGGAAGATCTCGACGTGACGATCGGGCCCGGGGTTACGGGCCTCGTCGGGGCCAACGGGGCGGGCAAATCCACGCTGATCAAGATCTTGCTCGGCCTGCTCACGCCGACCTCGGGCGATGCCCAGGTGCTCGGCTACGACATCGCTCATCAGGGCGACCAGATCCGCCGGCTTGTCGGCTACATGCCCGAGCACGACTGCCTCCCGCCCGACGTGAGTGCGAGTGACTTCGTCGTCCATCTCGGCACGATGTCGGGACTGCCGCCCGCGGTGGCCCGCGAGCGCGCGGCGGACGTGCTGCGCCACGTGGGCCTGGCCGAGGAGCGCTACCGGCCGATGGGCGGCTACTCCACCGGGATGAAGCAGCGCGCCAAACTCGCGCAAGCCCTCGTGCACGACCCGCGCCTGGTCTTCCTCGACGAGCCCACCAACGGGCTCGACCCGGCGGCCCGGGAGGACATGCTCAGCCTCGTTCGCCGGATCGGGCACGACTTCGGGATTTGTGTCCTGGTCACCTCCCACCTGCTCGGCGAGCTCGAGCGCGTCAGCGATCACGTCGTCGTCCTGGACGGCGGCCGTCTGCTGCGCTCGAGCGCGACCGGGGACTTCCTCGAAGGCACCGGCGTGCTGCTCGTCGAAGTGCTTGGCGGCGCCCAGGAGCGGGATGCGATGGTCGCCGCGCTGACGTCGGCCGGGCTGAC
>JAUNUZ010000137.1:4285-6586 GCA_030537915.1 Micrococcales bacterium | reverse complement strand
CATTGCGCTGATCCGCAACCGCCCGCCGTCCGCATCGGACGGCGGGCGGTTGCGTCGGCGCCTGGGCGCCGGCCTGCGGGGCGCAGGCCTGCGTCGAACAGGCCCGGGTCCGGCCTGCGTCAACCTCACTGAGTCGACCGGGCCCGCGCGCAGTGGCTACTTCTTGCTTGCCTTGCGCAGCTCGTCGAAGACTTCCCGTGTCCACACGTGGGCCCGGACCAGGGAGTATCGATCGATGGCGGCCCGCAGGTAGGCGTCGCCGTCACCCTCCGCCGGGACGATAAGCCCAGCGTCGCGCAGCATCTGTGTCACCGGCGCGAACTCTTCGGCATACCACCGGGCCGCCGCGTGACCCACCGACAGGAGCTCATGCTCACGGAACATCAGCCGTGCCGCCCACGCCTCGACCATCTCGGCCAACTGCGGGTAGTGCCAGGGGTTCTGGCAGACGCACTCGCGTTGAGCCAGGCGGTCCAGCGGCACCCGCTCGAGGAACAACCGACGCAGCTGCGCCGCCTTGAGATCCCCGCGGTCGGCGATGGGCACAGTGTCGATGGCCGTCCGGATGACGGTGACGTCGGCGTCCACGACTTTCTCGCCGAGGGCCCGCAATACCGAGACGCGGTGGTGGCCGTCCCGGACGAAGTACTGGTCGCCGACCTGATAGACGTCGATCGGCGGCAGGGCCTGACCGCGGCGGACCGCCTCCGCAATCCGCTCCCACCGCGTCCGGCTGCGACCCGACGTGGGCCGGAATGCGGGGTCGAAGTCGCGGACCTTGTCGACCGAGCCGACAACCTTGTCGAGGTCGATGACGTGCACTCCGATGGTGCGCTCCCCGAGTTGCCCAAGGGCGCCCACGACCTCCTCGAGAGAGAGTGTCGCGCCGTCACGCCCGCGCAGGCGATGCCCAAGACGGCTCATCACCTCCTGGCGGCGAACTCGCAAGAAGTCGGCCTCGGCGTCGGCGCGAGGCGATCCCGTGTCAATCGGCATGGCGACCCTCGCTCATGAGCGTCTCTCCTGCGTGCGTCTGCCCGGCCGGAAGGTCGAAGACCTTGTAGGGGACGACATTTCGGATCGTGGTCCCCCCCACCTGTCGGTCGGGTCGAGGCTGACCGTAGGGATGGATGTGACCGTGCACCAAGAGGCGCGGCCGCAGCTGCTCGATGAGAGGGTGCAGGGCCTCAATACCGTGGTGCGGCGCGTCCTCCTCGTCGCCGCAGTGGCGCGGGGGGGCGTGGGTCAACAGGATATCGAGGACCGCGCCGATCGCCGGCCTCTTCCTCAGGTGGCGCTTGGCCAGACGGGCGACGCGTTTGGCTCGCTTGTCGAATTCGGCCTGGGTGTACTGGTTGGGGCCCGGCCGGTAGCGGACGCACCCGCCGAGCCCGGCGATGCGTAGGCCCGCCACCTCGAGGATCGCGCCGTCGGCGTTGACGCCGCCGTGCGGCCGCGGGTCCGGGACCGGCAGCCCGGCGTAGAAATGCATGCCCGAGCGGTGCAGGCGCGGGCGCGCGACCAAGGGGTCGTGGTTGCCCGGGACGAAGACGAGTGGCGCATCGACGCACGAGGCGACGTGCTCCAGGTAGCCCCAGGGCAGGTCCCCTGCGGCGACGACAAGATCCGGCGCCATCTCTCGCGCCTGACCGGCCCAGAGGCGAGGGCTCTGTTCGTCGGCGATCGCGAGGACCCGGACCACGACTACTCGGTCTCGCTGGTCGGCAGCGATTCGCCCTCGACCACAAATGCGCTGTCCTAGCCCGACGAGCCGGCGACGCTGCAGCTCACGGACGGGCGCGACGAACTCCTCGACCGGACCGACGACCTCGAGTCCGGGCGCGACCTGGCGGATCGGGAGTGCGGCGACCGGGCCGCGGGGGACGCCCCACTGCGCGTACCAGCTCACCAATTGCGCGCTCGACGTCGCGTAGACGATCCGCCCGAGCCCGGCCCACGCGTGCGCGGCGGCGCACATCGCACAGTGCTCGCCAGAGGTGTAGACCGTGGCTCGCGCGCGCTCGCCCGGACTGAGGTGCTCGATGGCCCAGCGGGTGGCGGCGATCTCGGGGTGGTCCGTCGCGTCACCCGAGGAGACGTGATTGTGATCCTCGAAGCGGACAGCGCCGTCGCCGTCGACGAGCACCGAGCCGAACGGCTCGTCCCCCACCTCCAGGGCCTGCGCGGCAAGCTCTACCGCGCGCCCGAGGTGTGCGTATTGCGCGTCCGTCAGCTGTGTAGGGGGGTCGGCGTCCATGCACGGCATCTTGTCAGGCGACGGGTCGCTCGCGCAGGGGCCAC
>JAUNUZ010000137.1:488-4275 GCA_030537915.1 Micrococcales bacterium | reverse complement strand
GTCGTCGCTTATGCTCTTCGGCATGATGCGTCCGGTCGCCGCCCGTCCCCGGGTCGTTGCGACAGATCTGGACGGCACCCTCCTGGACCCGCGCGGGGCCGTGACCCCGCGGACGCGGGATGCGTTGCGCCGGATGTGGGCCCTGGGGATCGAGACGGTCTTCGTCACTGCCCGCCCACCGCGGTGGCTCGACCCCCTGGCCGATCACGTCGGTGGACACGGCGTCGTCATCTGCGCCAACGGCGCCTTCGTCTACGACGTCGAGATGGGCCGGGTCGTCCAGGCGGTGGGGCTCGAGCTCACCTCGGTCGTGGGGATCGCCGCCGACGTGCGGGCGCGCTTCCCGCGAGTCGGCTTCGCCGCCGAGCGACCCCAGGGACCGCACGTCGAATCTGCCTATCGCACTCCACTCACCGGGCTCCACGACGTGGAGCCGCCGCCCGGGTTGGAGCGCGGTCCCATCGAGTCGGTCCGCGGAATCATCGGCAAGCTGCTCGCCCGCGGCCCCTACCCGCCGGACAACGCCTTCGTAGAGGAGGTCGGCGGCATCGTCGGCGACCGCGGGGTCGTCGCCTATTCAGGTGCCGGCGGGCTGGCCGAGATCGGACCGCCAGGGGTCAGCAAGGCGACGGCACTGCAGACCTGGTGCGACGCGCGGGGGATCGTGGCCCGCGAGGTCTGGGCCTTCGGGGACATGCCCAACGACCTGCCGATGCTCGCCTGGGCCGGCCGGTCCTTCGCGATGGCCAACGGCCACGAAATGGTTCGAGCCGCGGCCGACAACATCTGCCACGGCAACGACGACGATGGGGTCGCCCGCGTCCTGGACGCGATCGAGTAGGACGCGCGGGTTCTCAGGACAGCCGATCAACCTCGTCGCGAGCCGCGTCTCGGACAGCACGGGCCTGAGCCAGCTCCGCGCTCGCGCTCTGGGCGACGCCGGCGAAGCCCTGCGCCTCGCGGGCCGCCCGCTCCAGGAGTCTGGCCAGCTCGTCGTGGCGGGCGGCGGCTCGACGGGCGACCTCCACGGCCTCGGCCAGCGCGAGAGAAAGACCCGTGACCACGCGTTCCGCCTCGCCGAGCCGGTCCTGGGCAACTGTCAGAGCGAGGTGACGTTCGCGCTGCGCACGTTCTTCTCCACGCCGCCGATGCTCCGCGGCGTCCCCGCCGTGCGCCCTCGAATCACCCTGCAGCCCAGGCTTGTGCGGCTGGGCTGCGCCCCGCGTCCCGGATGCCTGGCAGGGGGCCCGCGCGCCCCCGACCCGGATCGGGGGCGACGCGGCCAGTGCCTCATCGAGGTCCACCTCGCCGAATCCGGAATAACTCAGTGCCCGCGTCAGGCACCCGGAGGTCACTGCGAGCTGCGCCTGTGGATCCGCGATCGCGGCGACGAAGGTCGCGCGGGTCTCGGCCAGTAGCGCCGCGCCCAGCTGGCGCCCGACATCGTCGGCAGCAGCCTGGACGCCCTGGCTGAGGCGCCCGAGCAGGTCCTCGCGACCCCTGCTCAGGTCGCGGATCGCGGACCCGTCCAGACCCGATTGGGCCGACCGCATCGACGCGCTGAAGCCGACGAGATCCGCCACGAGATCCGCCCGGGTGCGCACCGCCGCGTTGACTGCCCAAGCTGACATCGTGGGCTTTCGCAGCGCCGCGATCTGCGTGGCGAGGGCGCGGTCACCGCGGCTGCGGACCAGGGCCGCCAGACGTTTACGTTCGGCGACGAACTGGTCGGGCGAGCTCGCATACAACTGCTCGACGGCGTCGTCGAGAACTTCGGGCCCATCCATGACCGCATCGTCGCATCGGGCCCGTAGCGATTCGGTGTGGGCCCCTGCCTCGACTTCACACACTGGGGCCATGGACTGCGACGATGGCTGCGAGCCAGCGGGGCATAGCGTGGTGACTCATGACGGCCATCCTCTTCGCGCTGACATCTGCCGCCGGCTACGGGGTGTCGGACTTCGTCGCGGGCATCTCTTCCCGGCACCGCAGCGCGTGGGCCGTCGCCGTCGCGGCCCAGTTCGTGGCGGGGTTGGTGGTGCTGCTCGTCGCGGTGGGGCGTCTGGGCGACCCGAGCCCGGTTGACTTGGCCTGGGGTGCAGTGGCAGGGCTGGGCAACGCCGTGGGCTCCGGCTTCCTCTACCGCGGCCTGGGCTCTGGACGGATGTCGGTCGTAACCCCCGTCGCAGCCGTAGGCGCCGCGCTCGTCCCCGTGACGGCCGGGCTGCTCGTCGGTGAACGACCGAGCCTGCTCGTGTGGGCCGGGATCTTCGCGGCTCTCCCGGGGATCTGGTTCGTGTCGCGGGTCGTCGATCACGCCGTCGAGAGCACCGGCCAGAGCGCTCGCGGCCGTGATGGTGGGCGTGCACCGGCCCGCGTCGGGACGCCGCTGCGGGACGGGATGCTTGCCGGCCTCGGGTTGGGCGTCGTCTTAGCCGCGTTGGGACAGATTCCTGAGTCGGCCGGGCTGCTCCCGCTCCTCGTCGACCAAGCGGTGGCGGTCGTCGGGATCGTGGGGCTGGCGGTCCTCTCGCGCGAGCAGTGGTGGCCGCGGGGCGTCGCAGTCTGGGGTGGGGGAGCAGCGGGCGCCCTGGGGGGTCTGGCGACCGTCGCCTTCCTCCTGTCGAGCCAGTCGGGCCCGCTGACCGTCGTTGCTGTCCTCACCTCGCTGCACCCAGCGGTGACGATCCTGCTCGCGGCCGCGGTCCTGAGCGAGCGGATCCACCGGTGGCAGGGCGTCGGCCTCGTGCTGTGCGGGCTCGCCGTGGCGCTCGTCGGCTCCGGTTGACGAAAACGACTCCGGTTGATGAAGACGGCTGCGGTGAGGTGGCTTCGGTTGGCGAGCCGGCTCCGGCGAGCCTTTCGGGCAAGCCTGATGACGCGCTGGGCCGGTCAGAAGACGGGCTTGCCGCCGGTGACGCCGAGAACGGTGCCCGAGACGTAGCTCGCCTCGTCGGAGGCGAGGAAGACATAGGCTGCCGCGACCTCGACCGGGTGGCCGGCTCGCCCCAGCGGAGTGTCGGAGCCGAATCCGGCGACCCTGCTCGCCGGCATCGTCGCCGGGATGAGCGGGGTCCAGATCGGGCCAGGTGCAACGGCATTGACGCGAGTGCCCTGCGGGCCGAGCTCGGCGGCGAGGTTGACCACGAGGTTGTTGAGCGCGGCCTTCGTCGCGGCATAGTCCAACAGGTTCTCCGAGGGGCTCACGGCCTGCACGGACGTCGTGACGATGATGCTGCCGCCGTTCTTGAGCTCCGGCGCCAGGTGCTTGATCAACCAGAACGGTGAGAACACGTTCGTCGCGAAGGTCCGTTCGATCTGCTCGTCGGGGAACTCCGGCAGGCTGTCGTGGGTCATCTGGTAGGCGGCATTCACGACGAGTACGTCGAGCCCACCGAGTTCGGTCACGGCGGTCTTGGCGGCAGCTATGTTGGCTTGGGCGGTGCGCAGATCGCCGGGGATGAGGACGCAGGTGCGGCCCGCCCTCTGCACGAGCGCCTTGGTCTCCTGCGCGTCTTCCTCCTCCTGCGGCAGGTAGGCGATGGCGACGTCCGCGCCCTCGGTCGCGAAGATCGTCGCGACCGCGCGGCCAATACCGGAGTCGGCGCCGGTGACGAGTGCCTTCTTGCCGGTGAGACGGTCCCGCCCCAGCCACTGCTCGCCGTGGTCGGGGGTCGGGCTCAGGTCGGCCACGGTGCCGGGCCAGTCCTGCTGCTGGGCGGGAATGGCGGTGAGGTCGGCTTTTTCAGACATGAGAATCCTTCGGGCGCAGGGAGCTGGGTGGGGT
>JAUNUZ010000137.1:0-478 GCA_030537915.1 Micrococcales bacterium | reverse complement strand
CGCGCCGGAGTCACGACACGGGGGCTCGCTCTCAGGCTAGGCGCAACCCCGGATGTCGGCGACGCGAGCGGCACTACCCTTGCCCGGTGTTCAGCTCAGGGCGGCGTCATCTCGGCGCGGACCCCCAGTAGCCGGATCGCGCGGTTGGGTTCGATCTTTTCGCGAGCCAATGTCATTGCAGCGGAAACGACCTCGCCGCGCTCCGCGGTCGTCGCGGGCAGCTTGCGGGCGCGGGTTACCGTGAAGAACGGTGCGTATCGGATCTTCAGCGCAATCCGCACCACCGGGCGGCCCTCACCGGCGCAGTCGTCTGCGACCTGACCGGCTAGCTCGCGGACCGCCTCCGCGATGTCGGCCGCCTCGAGGAGGTCCTGCTGGTAGGTCGTCTCGCGACTGTGGCTGCGCGGGATCCAGGGTGTGGGGTCGACCTGCGCCGATCCATCCCCGCGCCCTAGTTCGGCATACCAGAGGCCGATTC
>JAUNUZ010000136.1:1156-6590 GCA_030537915.1 Micrococcales bacterium | reverse complement strand
CGGGCGTGGACGACGCGGAAGCAGTCGCGGATGCGGGGGCGTCCTGCGAGGTGGGTGCGGCAGCCTGCGTTTCGCCCGTCCCGCCGAGGCCCGCGGCCAGCACGGGCCAGGCGACCAGCGCGAAGACCGCACTGACGACAATCGCGGTGCCACCCCGACCGCGCCGACCCGCCGGGACCCGCGACGGCAGGAACTGTCGCACTCCCCACACGACCCCGACAATCGGCCCGGCTACCAGCGCGGCGGCCACAATCAAGGGCAGGAAGAGGATCGCCGCGCCGATCTTGAGCCACCGCATGGTCGTTCACCTCCAGGCCGTAAGCCCATCGTCACCCTTATCTTCGCCCGCGGCGAGCGTTTCGTGAGGAGTCTCGGATCACCGTGTGAGGACAGCCGCTCCGGCCCTGCCACGGGTGTCGAGCGATCAAACGGGAGTCATGCCTACCGCTCGCCGCCGTTGGGTCGCCTCCGTTGGCTGGCCGTCTCGGGTGCCCTCGAGCCGACGGCAACGACGCGCCACACTGGACCCCATGGACTTCACCTCCCGCCTGGACGCCATCACCGCCGACTCGCTGCGCGCCGCGGCCGGCACGAAGTGGGGCACCTACCCCCAGGCCATGGGAGCCTGGATCGCCGAAATGGACTTCGGGATCGCCGAGCCCATCACGCAGAGGCTGCAGGACACGCTCGACCACGCGCGCTTCGGCTACACCCCCAAGACCGCCACCGTCGAACTGGCCCGCTCCTACGCCGACTGGTCTGCCCGCTGCTACGGCTACGAGGTGGATCCCCACATGATCCGCCCGCTGCCCGACGTCCTCGCCGGGATGGCCGCCATCATCGAGTACTACACGCGACCCGGCACCGCGGTCATCGTGCCAACCCCCGCCTATATGCCGTTCCTGACCCTGCCCGACTGGTGGGATCGGGCGATCGTCCAGGTTGCGATGGTCCGCGACGGCGACCGTTGGGTCTACGACCTGGACGCCCTCGCCGCGGCCTACGACGCGCACGACGCTGAGCTGCTGGTGCTGTGCAACCCGCACAACCCGGTCGGGCGGGTCCTGGAGCGTGACGAGATGCTCGCGATCGCCGATGTCGTCGAGGCCAAGGGTGGGCTCGTCTTCTCCGACGAGATCCACGCGCCCCTTATCTATCCGGGCCGCACCCACGTCCCCTACGCGAGCCTCGACGATCGCACCGCCGCACACACGATCACCGCGACCTCGGCGAGCAAGGCCTTCAACCTGGCCGGCCTCAAGTGCGCCCAGATCGTCTTCAGCAACCCGGCGCACCGCGACGCCTGGACGCGCGCCGGCCGTTGGACCGAGCAAGGCGCCTCGCTACCGGGGATCTACGCCAATGTCGCGGCCTACGATCACGGTGAGCCTTGGCTCACCGACGTCCTGGGCTACCTCGACCGCAACCGGCGGGCCCTCACCGGGCTTGTGGCGCAGCAGTTGCCGGGAGTTCGGTACGCCGAGCCCGAGGGCACCTACTTGGCGCTGCTCGACTTCCGTGAGACCGGCCTCGGCGACAACCCCTCCGCGATCATCCGCCAAGAAGCGGGGGTCGCACTGACCTCAGGACCAGCGTGCGGCGAGTCGGGTCGCGGCTTTGCGCGCATCAACTTCGGCACCCCGCTGCCCGTCCTACGCGAGATGATCGAGCGCATCGGTGGATTGCTCACCAGAGGCGCATGACGACGAAGAGAGCGTCGGGCTCGGTGACTGGGGCCTCGCGCACCCTCGCGACCTTCCTCGACATCCCCGGGTTCCTTCGTCCGCAGAGGCAGTCCGCCCAGAACGCAAGGCTCGGCTCAGAGCGCTTCCTCCATGGACGCCGGGCCCATCAGGGAACCGCCGGCGGCGCTCGTCGCGACCTGTTCGATGAGCTCGGCCGCGACCGCGTGCGGGGTGATCTGGCCGCCGGCGATGCCCTCGGCCCAATGACACGCAACCCTGTGCGTTGCATCGACGCCGTCGAGGGACACGACGCGTAGCTGCGGTCGCTCAGTGTCGCAGCGGGTGTCCTGCCGCCACGGGCAACGTGTGTGGAAGCGGCATCCCGACGGCGGGTTGGAGGGTGAGGGCAGGTCACCCGTGAGCAGGATCCGCTCGCGGCTGTCCTCGACGACGGGGTCCGGCACCGGGACGGCCGACATGAGCGCTCGCGTGTAGGGGTGCAGCGGCTGTTCGTAGAGGTCGTCGGCGCCCGCCTCCTCGACGAGGGCGCCGAGGTACATGACCCCGATCCGGTCGCTGATGTGCCGCACGACGGCGAGGTCGTGGGCGACGACGAGGTAGGTGAGGCCGTATTCGTCCTGAAGGTCCTCGAGCAGGTTGATGACCTGCGCCTGCACCGAGACGTCGAGTGCCGAGACCGGTTCGTCGGCGACGATGAGCTTCGGCTCGACCGACAGGGCTCGGGCGATGCCGATGCGCTGGCGCTGACCGCCGGAGAACTCGTGCGGATACTTCGCCAGGGCCGCCGCGGGCAGGCCGACGTCGCTGAGCAGCTGACGCAGCCGCTGATGGGCCGAGGCGTTGTCCTTGACGAGGCCGTGCGCCCGCATCCCCTCGATGAGCAGCGATTCGACCGACTGCCGCGGGTCGAGGGAGGACATCGGGTCCTGGAAGACCATCTGGATGTCCTTGCGCTTGCGCCGGAGCGTCTCGCCCTTGAGGGAGGCGATGTCGACCCCATCGAAGATCACCTGCCCGTCGGTGGGGGCCTCGAGATTGAGGATCGCTCGACCGAGCGTCGACTTGCCGCAGCCGGATTCACCGACGAGTCCGTAGGTCTCACCACGTCGGATCGACAGGTCGACTCCGTCGACGGCATAGATGTAGCCGACCGTCTTGTCGAAGATGATCCCGCGCTTGATGGGGAAGTGGACCTTGACCCCGGTGGCCCGCACAAGGAACTCATCCTCGCTGCCAGGGCGGGCGTCGCCGGCCGGGCGGGTCGCAGCGGTGCTCATCGCGAGCCTCCCGTCGGTCGGAAGAGATCATCGTCGCTCGCCGTGTCGTGGCCCGCCGAGCCGGCCTCATCCCAGCCTGGCTCGGCAGCGCCCGTCGAAGTCCCCGTGGCGGCCGGTTCGATCGGGTTGTGGCAGCGCAACGCCCGGGTCTGGCAGAGCTCGAGGTGCGGCATCTCGCGTCGGCAGATCTCGATCGGCTGGGAGCACCGCGGCGCGAACGCGCACGCGTGGTCCCACGGCAGATTGTCCGCGACCGAGCCGGGGATCGGTGTCAACCGGGCACCCCGCCCGCTGTCGAGCCGCGGGATCGAGGCGAGCAGCCCGTGGGTGTAGGGGTGGCGCGGTCGGGCGAACAGCTCGTGCCGCTCGCCGCGCTCGACGATCTTGCCGCCGTAGAGCACATTGATCTCGTCACACAGCCCGGCGACGACGCCGAGATCGTGGGTGATCATGATGAGCGCCGTCCCGGTGTCCTGCACGAGATCCTTGAGCAGAGCGAGGATCTGGGCCTGGATCGTCACGTCGAGCGCCGTCGTCGGCTCGTCCGCGATGAGCAACCGCGGCTCGCACGCGAGCGCCATCGCGATCAGCGCGCGCTGCCGCATCCCGCCGGAGAGTTGGTGCGGGTAGTCCGTGAGCCGACGCTTGGCGTCGGGGATCCCCACCTTGTCGAGCATCTCCTCGGCGATCGGCATGGCCGCCCTGCGCGACATGCCCTTGTGCCGCTCCAACACCTCCGTGACCTGAACGCCGATGGACACGACGGGATTGAGGGAGGACAACGGGTCTTGGAAGATCATCCCCAGGTCGGCGCCGCGGTGGTCGCGCATCTCGTTGGCACTGAGCGTGAGCAGGTCCGTGCCCTCGTAGCGGACGCTCCCCTCGATGGTGTTGCCCCGCTTGGGCAGCAGGCCCATGATGGCCAGCGACGTCACGGACTTGCCGCAACCGGATTCCCCGACGATCCCGACGGTCTGGCCGGGGTACACGTCGAAGCTGACGTCGTTGACCGCGACGAAGGGTGCCTCACCCTGCCGCCGGAATGTGACCGTGAGGTCGCGCACCGCCAGCAACGGTTCGCTCGACGACGCGCCACCGGGGCGGCCGCCGCGGTGGCTGCGGTGGCCGTACCCGGGGTGCTCGGGGATGGTGTTCATCGCCTACCTCCGGCTCTTGGGATCGAGGGCTTCCCGCAGCGACTCGCCCATGAGCGTGAAGCCGAGGGCGACGATGATGATGCAGATCGCGGGATAGAACGCCAGGTGGGGGTAGTCCTGCAGGTACTTCTGAGCCTCTCCGAGCATCTGGCCCCACTCCGGCTGCCGGTCATCCGGGTTGCCCAGGCCGAGGAACGAGAGTCCCGCGGCGTCGATGATCGCCGTCGCCAACACCAGGGTCGCCTGGACGATGACGGGTCCAAGGGAGTTCGGCAGCATGTGCCGGAAGATGATCGCGCTCGGTTTGACCCCCAGGGCCCGGGCCGCCAGCACGTGATCGCTGTGCCGCTGGGAGAGCATGGAACCGCGTAGTAGTCGGGCGAAGATCGGGATGTTGACGACCGCGATCGCGGTGATCACGGTCCACTGGCTCGGCCGCTGGGCCAGCGTCGCGATCGAGACCGCGAGCAGTAGTGAGGGGAGCGAGAGCATGACGTCGACGACCCGCATGACCAGCGAGTCGATCCAGCCGCCCAGGGCGCCGGCCAGCGTCCCCAGGATGATCCCACCGGTCAGTCCGCCCAGGGTGGCGAAGATGCCGACGATGAGCGTCTGCCTGCTGCCGACCAGGAGCCGGGAGAGCAGGTCACGGCCCTGCGCGTCGGCGCCGAGGGGGAAGCCAGGCTCGGGTGGGGGGACGGGGTTTGACTGCGGGCGCACCTGGTCGATGAGGGGGTTCGCGGCCGGGTCGTGCGGCGCGATGAGCGGGGAGAAGACCGCGAGCAGGATGAAGGCGATGGTGATCGCCAACCCGAGGAGGAATATCGGGTTGCGGCGCAGGCGCCGCCAGGCGCTGACGATGAGCGACACACCGGGCTGGTCGTCGACCGATCCGGCCGAGTCGACGGTCGGCAAGCCGGCCAGCGAGTCGATCCGGTCCTTGCGGCGCCGGCCGGGCTCCCAGCCGCGGGGGCTGTCGTCCACGGGGGGCAGGCCGGATCCGCCGGTCGAGTCGAGCGTGGGGGTCGCCTCGGGGGGCGTTGCCTCAGACATGCCTCACCTCGTCCGAACTCGTGGGTCGATGACCGCGTAGGTGATGTCGACCAACAGATTGACGAGCACGTAGATCGCGGCAGCGGCGAGGATGAGCACCTGCAGCACCGCGTAGTCACGCCTCTCGAACGAGATGGCCAGGGCTTCGCCGATGCCCCCGAAGGAGAAGACGCGCTCGGTGAGAACCGCCCCCGCCAGGAGCGCCCCGACCTGCAGGCCGACCGTCGTGACGACGGGGAGC
>JAUNUZ010000136.1:0-1146 GCA_030537915.1 Micrococcales bacterium | reverse complement strand
ATTCAGCCGTGCGCACGTAATCCTCGTCGACGACATCGAGGACGGCGCCTCGGGTGATGCGGAAGATCACGGCGAAGGGGATCGTCGCCAGGGCCAGCCCCGGCAGGATGAGGTGCTTGAACGCGTCCCAGGCAGCGTCCCATTCCTGGGTGATGATCCCGTCGAGCACGAAGAAGCCGGTGATCCGCGTCGCGTCGATCCCCCCGGTCTGACGTCCCGACACGGGTAGCCAATGCAGGTCGATCGCGAACCAGTACTTCAGGAGGAAAGCCAGGAAGAAGACCGGTACCGCGACCCCGATGAGGGAGGTGATCACAGCGGTGCTGTCCAGGAACGAGCCCTGCCGTCGCGCGGCAAAATACCCCAGCGGAATGCCCAGGACGACGGCCACGACGATGGCGAAGAAGCTCAGCTCGATCGTCGCGGGCAGTCGCTGCAGGAAGATGGTGAGGGCGTCGGCCCCAGGTTGGACCCCGGTCGACGGGCCGAATTCGCCGCCCGCGGCGCGCTGCAGGAACTTGAAATACTGCACGTAGATCGGCTGGTCGATGCCCAGCGCCTTGGACAGCCGCTCGCGCGATTCCGGTGTGGCCCGCTCACCGAGGATCGCGGAGACCGGCCCCCCGGGCAGCGAGCGCAGCCACAAGAAGAGCAACAGGGAGAGAACGAGTACGACGCCGACCATCTGCAGGAGTCGGCGGACGACGAATCTGAGCACCTCTTCACGCCTTTCGCCACGACGGCCGCCCCGGGTGCAGGACTCGGGGCGGCCGTCGCCTCGTTCGGGCTGTTCTCACCACAGGTGAGGCTCAGCTCACTTCTTGACCTGGACGGTGCTGAACTCCTCCGCGGTCAGCGGGCTGACGATCAGCCCCTCGACCTTGGAGCTCGTGACGAGCGCGGGCGGTGAGTGGGTCAGCGCGATCGCCGGGATGTAGTCCTGGACGATCTGCTTGTTGATGAGCTCGTACTTCTTCGTGCGCTGGGCCTCATCGACGGTGCTGTCGGCTCCCGCGAGATCCTTGGACAGCGTCGCGCCGTAGTCCGTGACCTTCGTGTGGAAGCGGTTGGAGGCGAGGTTGCCGAAGAACGTCCCGATGAAGTTGTCGGCCGAGTTGTAGTCGCCGGTCCACCCCAGGAGGAAGG
>JAUNUZ010000135.1 GCA_030537915.1 Micrococcales bacterium | reverse complement strand
CCCGGCCCACCCTGCGAAGGTGGCGGTCGGGCAGGGGTCAGGCCTCGCCGAGGCGCAGGAGCTGACCGTGCGGGGTCTCGAAGTCCACCTGCTCGCCGCGCAGGAACGTGCGACGCACGCGACCGGACAGCACCTGCCCGTCGTACGGGGACAGTGGGTTGCGGTGGTACAGCTCGCCGACCTTGACCACGAAACCGTCGTCGGGGGCGAAGATCGATAGGTCGGCATCGTAGCCGACCGCGAGCCGCCCCTTGGAGCGCAGCCCGACGCGATCGGCCGGCTTCGTCGCCATCCACGAGACCACCTGTTCCAGCGGGACCCCGCGCCGACGGGCCTCGGTCCAGATGATCGGGAGTGCGAGCTGCACCGAGGCAATTCCACCCCAGGCCACGCCGAAGTCTCCGTTGTCCAGGTCCTTGAGCGCCAGGGTCGAGGGCGAGTGGTCCGAGGCGATGTAGTCGATCGTCCCGTCCAGCAACCCCTCCCAGAGCAACTCGCGGTTGCCGACCTCACGGATCGGCGGGCAGCATTTGTAGGCGGTAGCGCCGTTGGGGATCTGCTCGGCGATGAGCGACAGGTAGTGCGGGCACGTCTCGACGGAGAGGTTGATGCCGTCGGCCTTGGCGGAGCGGATCATCGGCAGGGCGTCGCTCGAGGACAGATGCAGGATGTGCGCCTTGGCGCCGGTCCAGCGGGCTCGTTCGATGACCTCGGCGATCGCGAGGTTTTCGGCGCCGCGCGGTCGGGACGCGAGGAAGCGCTCGTAGACGTCTCCTTCGCAGTGCGGCGCGCGATTGATCGTCCGCGAGTCCTCGGCGTGCACGATCATCATCGCGTCGTAGGTCGCCAGCGTCGCCAGATCCTCTTCGAGCTCGTCGGGCGTGAGCGGCGGGAACTCATCTACCCCGGAGTGCAGCAGGAAGCACTTGAAGCCGAAGACCCCGGCGTCGTGCAGTTCGCGCAGGTCGCCGTTGTTGCCTGGCACGGCGCCGCCCCAGAAGCCGACGTCGACGAAGGCCTGCGGCTGCGCCACCAAACGCTTGTACTCAAGCGCCGGACCGTTGACGGTCGAGGGAATCGAGTTCAGCGGCATGTCCAGGATCGTCGTTACCCCGCCCGCGGCCGCGGCCTTGGTCGCGGTTGCGAAGCCCTCCCACTCCGTCCGGCCGGGTTCGTTGACGTGGACGTGCGTGTCGACGAGGCCTGGCATGAGCACCTCTTCCGGCGCCAGCTGGATGACGCTGGCGCCGTCGAGCGCGTTGCCTAGCGGCTCGATAGCCGCGATGCGCCCGTCGCGGATACCGACTTCGCGCGGCACGATGCCGGCCGTCGTGAGGACGCGCTCCCCGCGAACGACCAGGTCGAAGGTGTGCTCGCGCGGCGTCGATGAGTCGATGGTTGCCGAACGGGCCGCCCTCGAAGCCGGCCCTGTGGCCGACTCGGGGTGCTTGGCGGTGTACTCCTGGATTTGGGCGCGGATCCGGCGCGGATCGTTGACGTGGAGCTGCGCAGGGTCGTCAGGGGTGGCCCGTTGCTGCCCGGAGGGGTCCTGCGTCATGGTTGCGTCCTTCCATCGATGGCGCCATCGAGAGCGGCGATGCACGACGTTCACGGTAGTGGTGCGCGGCGGGCGCCAGAGCCCACAAGGGATCCGGCGCCCGCCGCAGGGGTACTCGCTCCGGCCGAAGCAGTCGGCCAGGGCGGAGGGTTACTGCATGACCGAGATGGCGGTCGGCGCGTCGGCGCCGCTCTCGGCCAACGCTTCGAACTCCATCACCGCGTCGAGCCCGGCGGCACCCATCGAAATGTTCGTGACCTTCTCGAGGATGATCTCGACGACCACGGGGATCCGGTGCTCGGCTGCCAGCTTCTTCGCCTCGGTCAGGGCGGCACCGAGGTCCGCCGGGTCCTTGACCCGGATCGCCTTGCAGCCCAACCCCTCGACGACCTTGACATGGTCGACGCCGTAGCCGTCCAGCTCCGGAGAGTTGATGTTGTCGAAGCCGAGTTGCACGTGGTAGTCCATCTCGAACCCGCGTTGGGACTGTCGGATGAGCCCCAGGTAGGAGTTGTTGACCAGGACGTGCACGTAGGGGATGTGGAACTGGGCCCCTACCGCGAGCTCCTCGATGAGGAACTGGAAGTCGTAGTCCCCCGAGAGGGCGACGACCTGGGCGTCCGGGCGGGCCGTGGCCACCCCGAGCGCCGCGGGCAGCGTCCACCCCAGCGGACCGGCCTGACCGCAGTTGATCCAATGCCGCGGCTTGAAGACGTGCAGGAGCTGCGCTCCAGCGATCTGACTCAGGCCGATCGTCGACACGTACACGGTGTCCTCGTCGAAGGCCTGGTTCATCTCCTCGTAGACCCGCTGAGGCTTGATCGGGATGTCGTCGAAGTGGGTCTTGCGCTGCAGGGTCGCCTTGCGCTGCGCGCAGTCCTTGACCCACACCCCATAGTCGGGGACCTCGTGGTTATCCACACGCTGCTTCGCCTCCCTCAGGAGTGCGTCGAGGGCGAGCCCGGCGTCGGAGGGGACCCCGTAGTCCGGCGCGAAGACGCGCCCGAGCTGGGTCGGCTCGATGTCGATGTGCACGAACGTGCGGCCCTTGGTGTAGACGTCCAGGGCTCCGGTGTGCCGGTTGGCCCAGCGGTTGCCGATGCCGAGGACGAAGTCGGACTCCAGCAGGGTCGCGTTGCCGTAACGGTGCGAGGTCTGCAGGCCGACCATGCCGGCGTGCAGCGGGTGGTCGTCCGAGATGATCCCCCAGCCCATCAGCGTCGGGATGACCGGCAACTGGAGGAGCTCAGCGAGCTCCACGAGCTTGTCGGAGGCGTCCGCATTGATGATGCCGCCACCGGCGGTGATGACCGGGCGCTGACTGGCCATGAGCATGTCGAGCACCTTGCTCGCCTGCGCCGGCGTCATGCCCGGCCTGGTCACCGGCAGCGGCTCGTAGGTGTCGATGTCGAAGTCGATCTCGGTCTGCTGGACGTCGATCGGTAGGTCCAGCAGGACAGGGCCTGGGCGCCCCTCGCGCATGAGCCAGAACGCCTTCTGGAACGTACCCGGGATCTGAGCGCCCTCCTTGACCGTGACGGCCCACTTGCTCACCGGAGCGGCGATGGAGGCGATGTCAACGGCCTGGAAGTCTTCCTTGTCGAGCTTGGCGATCGGCGCCTGGCCGGTGATGCACAGGATCGGGATCGAGTCCGCCGAGGCCGAGTAGAGGCCGGTGATCATGTCCGTCCCGGCGGGGCCGGACGTGCCGGTGCAGATGCCGATGTTTCCGGCCGCGGCACGGGTGTAGCCCTCGGCCATGTGCGAGGCGGCCTCGACGTGGCGGGCCAGGACGTGGTTGATCCCGCCGTGGGCTCGCATCGCCGAGTAGAGGGGGTTGATGGCGGCGCCGGGCAGGCCGAAGACCTGGGTGGCGCCCTCCTTTTCGAGGATGAGGACAGCCGCATCAACGGCGCGCATTCTGGGCATCGAGCTTTCCTTACTTTTGGGCGCGGCCCGAGAGCTGCTCGACGAGCAGCATGAGGCCGGAGTGGTCGAGGTCGCCGTAGCCCAGCTGGCGGGCGTACTGCATGAGCTGGGCGGTGTGGGCGCCGAGCGGGATCGCGACGCCGGCCTCGCGGGCGGCGGCGATGATGATGCCCATGTCCTTGTGGTGCAGGTCGATCCGGAAGCCGGGAGTGAACTCCCGCTTGACCATTGAGGCGGCCTTGCGGTCGAGGATGCGGTTGCCGGCCAGGCCGCCGGCGAGCACCTCGATGGCCGCCGTCGTGTCGACGTGGTAGGCCTCGAGGAAGTTCAGTGCCTCGGCAACGAGTTCGATGGTGCCGGCGACGATGAGCTGGTTGGCAGCCTTGACGGTCTGGCCCGAGCCGCTCGGGCCGACGAGCACGATCGTCTTGCCGACGGCGTCGAGGACGGGCTTGGCTTCGTCGAAGACGTCCTTGTCCCCGCCGACCATGATGGACAACGTGCCATCGATCGCGCCCTGCTCACCTCCGGAGACGGGGGCGTCCAGGCATCGGATGCCCTTGTCGGAGGCGGCCTTGGCGACGTTCACAGCCACGTCGGGACGGATCGTGCTCGCGTCGATCCAGATGGCTCCGGACTTGGCGTTCGCCGCGATGCCGTCCTCGCCGAGCGCGACCTCTTCGACGTCGGGGGAGTCCGGGACCATCGTGATGATGACGTCGGCGTCCTTGACGGCCTCGGCCACGCTGCTCGCGCCCTTCTTCTTGAGGATCTCGATCTTCCCCGGGCTCCGGTTGTAGCCGACGACGTCGAAACCGGCCTTGACGAGGTTCGCGGCCATCGGGCCGCCCATGATGCCGAGACCGATGACGGCAACGGTGGTGTCGCTCATCTGAGTTGCTCCTTCACAATGAAGTGTCTGATATATCGTTGCAGGTGAGGGCGCGCCCCCGGGCGCTCGCCGGCGACTCGCCGGTGTCAGGCCGGCTGGCCGCGCTGTTCGCGCGGTAGCCAAGCGAAGGGGTCCGCCGCGGCGGTCTTGTACTCCAGGCCGATCCAGTCTTCGTAGCCGCCGCTGCGGGAGTCGGCGATCCATTGCGACAGCGCCAGCTGCCCGGTTCCGGGCTCACCACGGCCGGGCGCGTCGGCGATCTGGATATGGCCGAAGTCGCCGGCGTGCGCGGCGATCACGGCAGGCACGTCGTCGCCGTTGACGGACAGGTGGAAGAAGTCCGCAAGGAATCGCACGTTGTCCACGCCCTGGGCCGCGACGCGGTCCAGGATCGCAAAGGTCTGATCGGCGGTCTTGAGCGGGTACGACGGGGCCCCGGAGACCGGCTCGAGGAGGACGATGCCGCCGATCTTGGCCACGGCGCGACCCGCCGCGGTGAGGTTCTGGACGCCGAGTTCGTCCGACTCCTGCTCGGATACGCCCTCCGGGCGCAGCCCGTAGAGCGCGTTGAAGGCCTTGCAGCCCAAGCGGTCGCCGATGCCCACCACGACGTCGATGTTGTCGGTGAACTCACCCTTGCGGCTCGGGATGCTCACGAGTCCGCGGTCGCCCGCCGGCATGTCGCCGGCGAAGAAGTTGAGCCCCGTCAGCTGCACGCCGGCGTCGGTGATTGCCGAGACGAAGCGGTCGACCTCGGCGTCACTCGGCACCGCGGTCGGGAACGGCCACCAGAATTCGACGCCTGTGAAGCCGGCCTCGCGGGCCGCCGCTGGGCGCTCGAGCAAGGGCAGGGTGTCGAGCAGGATCGAGCAGTTGACGGTGTAGCTGTTCATGGGCATCTCCATGGGCATCGACGGTGACGGACGGGCGAACGCTATCCTCGCAGCTGCGTCTTGCGTCAAAATTTCGTAGTGTGGAAAAATGTTGTTGTGATGTGGAAACCGTAGCGATGTCTTTGCCGAGGTGTCAACCCTCCGCAGGTCCGGCTTGTCGTGCAGCCCGCCGGGTCGGTGCCGCTGCGCACTCCTGGCGGCCAGGGCTGTCGAGCAGGCTCGCAGAACGCTGATCTGCGCCGCAGGAGTCTGCTTAGACTGAGGGAATGCAGGAAGTTGCAGTAAACGCGGCCGTGAGGCCCAAGGTGGTGGCACGCTCCGGTGGCGTTCAATCGGTCGAGCGGGTCTTCGATCTCATGGAGGCGATTGCGGATGCCGGAGGTGAAATCTCGCTCAGTGATCTGGCGGCGGCGTCGAACCTGCCGCTCCCGACGATCCATCGACTCCTGCGCACGCTCGTCTCCCTGGGGTACGCCCGCCAATTACCCTCTCGGCGTTACGCACTCGGTCCGCGTCTGATCCGACTGGGAGAGCGGGCCGGTAAGCAGCTAGGCACGCTCGCCGGACCGGTGCTGGAGCATCTCGTCAGCGAGCTCGGGGAGACCTCGAATCTCGCGATGCTCGACGGGGACGGCGCTGTGTATGTCGCTCAGCGCCCCTCGCAGCACGCCATGCGCATGTTCACCGAGGTCGGCCGCCGGGTCAACCTGCACAACACCGGGGTGGGCAAGGCGCTCCTGAGCACGATGACCGACGATGAGGTGACCCGGCTTATCGAACGCACCGGGATACCGACCCTGACGCCGAAATCCCACTCGTCGCTGTTGGACCTGCTCGCCGATCTCGCGACGATTCGCGAGCAGGGCTATGCGATCGACGATGAGGAGCAGGAACTCGGAGTGCGCTGCTATGCCCTGCCGGTCCCCGGCGCCGTTGCCCCCGTGGCCATCTCGGTGTCCGGACCGCTCGCCCGCGTCGACCTGCGCTTCGCGGCGCGGGCGCTGCCGATCCTGCGCGCGAGCGCTGATCGGCTCGGGCGGGAGCTCGCACGCGGATGAGCCGGACGGCTACGCGCAAGTGCCGGCTCATCCGCGGTTGCTGCCCTGGCTCAGAGCTCGGCTTGCGATATACATGAGGCGGGCCGCGATCGGCCCCTGCGAGCCTTGATCTTTCACATGTTGATTAGTAATGTCCATCAGACGGAAAAATGACGCACAAGGCGTCGCGACCCGCGAGGAGAGACACGATGGACATGACCGTCCCGAGCCCATCGCCGGAGAGTGACCCCCTGGTCGCAAGCCTGAGTGCAGCTCAGCTGGCCGAC
>JAUNUZ010000134.1 GCA_030537915.1 Micrococcales bacterium | reverse complement strand
ATGGGATGGCGCGGCGCGCACTCGAACGACGGCGCTGCGGCCCCCGTAGCAGGTCCGCAAGACGACGCGCAGCAGGGCGTTCGCCTCCCTTGAGAAGGATCACGTCTGCGTTGCGAACGCCGCATAACCCTTGACCGTGCGGGCACACTGTCCGGAAGCTAGTTGCGCCGAACGCGCTCGGTGTTGCACATGGGGCAACACCCAGGAGGCACGGTGGCCGACGTTTCCGTACAAGAGACAACCGCAGCACCCTTCATAGACGTCGGAGGGGCTGCTGATGCGATCGATGGCACCCCTGCACTGCAGGTCGCGTCATCATGGTAGGCCTTCAGGGCGAATGGCAGGCATCTGGCCGGAACCACGGCCCTGGAGCTGTCCGCGAGTAGCTGCAGGCAGGGCGACTACATCCCTGTTCGATAACCCGTCGTGACCAGATCACGGTCGTCGCGACACGACCCCAGGAGATCATCTTGGCCAAAACGGACGCAACACAGGCCGACCCCTCGGCCACGCCTTCGCGCGCCCGCGTCGATCGAGCCGTGTTCGGGACGGCCGCCGTCCTGTCTTGCGTCTTCCTCGTCTACGGGGCGCTCGCCGGCGAGTCCTTCAACAAGACCGGCGGCGAGATCCTCAGCTGGATCACCGGCCACTTCAACTGGCTCTTCGTCCTGGCCAGCGCGGGCTTCGTGCTGTTCTCGGCGGTTCTGGCGTTCACGCGTTACGGCAATATCAAGCTCGGCCCGGACGACTCGAAGCCGGAGTTCTCCACCTTCTCGTGGGTGTCCATGATGTTCGCCACCGGCATGGGCATCGGCCTGATGTTCTGGGGTGTCGCGGAGCCGCTGACGCACCTCAACACGCCGCCGCTGGGCCTGGCCCAGCCCGGTACCGAGGCGGCCGCCCATCTGGCGATGGAGTACACGTTCTTCCATTGGGGCTTCCACCCGTGGGCCATGTACGCCGTCATCGGCCTGACGATCGCGTACTTCGCCTACCGCAAGGGGTACGGCAACCTCATCAGCGGCACGCTCACCCCGCTCATCGGTGACAAGGCGCGTGGCCCGGCCGGCAAGACCATCGACACGGTCGCGATCCTCGCGACGCTCTTCGGCTCCGCCACCTCGCTGGGTCTGGGCGCTCTACAGATCACCGGCGGCCTCGCCCACGTCTTCGGAATCGAGACCGGCGGCAACAAGTGGCTCGCCGTGGCCGTCATCGCGTTCCTCACCGTCTGCTTCGTCGTCTCGGCCGTCAGTGGCATCGACAGGGGCATCCAGTGGCTCTCCAACGCCAACGCGATCGCAGCGGGTGCGCTCGTGCTCTTCCTTTTTGTCGTCGGGCCGACCGTCTTCATCCTCGGCGTCTTCACCGAGTCCCTCGGCGGCTACCTGACCCATCTACCGGCGATGAGCTTCCGCACCGGCGCGATGGGTGGCGGGGACTGGCTCGCGGCGTGGACGATCTTCTACTGGGCCTGGTGGATCAGCTGGACCCCCTTCGTCGGCATGTTCATCGCCCGGATCTCCAAGGGCCGCACGATCCGCCAGTTCGTCGTCTACGTCATCGCGATCCCGAGCCTGGTCAGTTTTGTGTGGTTCTCGATCCTCGGTGGCGCGGCCTTCGACCTGCAGCTCAACAAGGGTGTCGACATGCCGGCGCGGCTCGAGGCCGGCGTCGAGGCGGCGCTCTTCAATACCCTGTCGGACTTCCCGTTGCCGACGGTGACGGTGAGCCTGGCCATCTTCCTTGTCGCGATCTTCTTCGTGACCGGTGCGGACTCGGCCTCGATCGTCATGGGCATGCTCAGCCAGAACGGTCACGAGGAGCCGAGCCGCTGGCTCGTCGTCTTCTGGGGCGTTTCCACCGGTGCGGTCGCCGCGGTGCTGCTGCTCTCGGGCAAGGACCCCCAGGCCGGGCTCACAGCGTTGCAGACCGGCGTGATCATCGTCGCGGCGCCGTTCTTGCTCATTCTTATCGCAATGTGCGTCTCACTCTGGAAGTCGCTGCGGCACGAGCCCTTCAATGCGACTCTGCCGCCGAAGATGCGTCGCCACATGGAGCGAGATATCGAGGAGGTCGTCACGAGGATCGCTGACACCGGGGCCATCCCGATCGCCAAGGGCGAGCGAGCCCAAGGCGTTCAGGACCCCAGCAGTGGCGCGAAGCCGTAGGCTCGCCAACAGGCGGCCAGGGCGTTGACACCGCCAGGGTAGGGCGGGAAGCTAGCTGCACAGTTGCGCCCAGCGCGCCCTTGTTGCACGTCACGCACCGCACGGCACCATCCGCTGAGCACCGCACCCAGAGCATCCGCTGAGCACCACAGCATGCACCGAATCGTGAAAGGACCCCGCATGGCCTCCGTGCCCGAGAAGGCCCGAGTCGTCGTCATTGGCGCCGGTATCGTCGGTAACTCCCTCGCCTACCACCTCGCCGAGCTCGGCTGGACCGACATCGTCCAGCTGGATAAAGGCCCGTTGCCCAACCCCGGCGGATCGACCGGTCACGCGAGCAACTTCATCTACCCGGTCGACCACAACCGGGAGATCGCGGACCTCACCATGGAGTCGATGCGCCAGTACAAGGAGATGGACGTCTTCACCGAGTCGGGTGGCTTCGAGGTCGCCCGCACCGAAGAGCGCATGGAAGAGCTGCGCCGCCGCATGTCCAGCGCGAAGGCGTGGGGCGTCGAGGCCGAAATGGTCGACCCCGCGTTCGTGCAGGAGAAGGTGCCCTTCCTCGACCCTGACGTCATCCTCGGAGCCTTCTGGTGCCCGAGCGTCGGTGTCGCCGACTCGCTTCGGGCCGGCACGATCATGCGCGAGCGTGCACAGGCCAAGGACGCGCTCACGGTCTGCTCCGGCGTCGAGGTGACCGGCATGGACGTCGTCGATGGGCAGATCAAGGCCGTCGAGACGACCGGTGGCCGCATCGAGGCCGAGACCGTCGTCATCTGTTGCGGCGTGTGGAGCCCGAAGGTCGCCGAGATGGCCGGTGCCAACATCCCGCTCACGCCCGCCGTGCACCAGATGATCTCCGCGGGGCCCTACGCGGTGCTCGCCGACAAGCCGGGTGAGATCAGCTTCCCGATCGTGCGCGACATGGACGCGTTCTGCTACGAGCGCCAGCACGGTTCCGAAATGGAGGTCGGCTCATACGCGCACCGCGCGATCCTGCACGACCCCTCGGAGATCCCCTCCAACGAGCAGGCCAAGTTGTCGCCGACCGAGATGCCCTTCACCGACGAGGACTTCGATCCGCAGCTCGAGCTGGCCCTTGAGCTGATGCCCGAGCTGCTCGGCGACGAGGGCGGCGAGGTGCGCTACGCGATCAACGGCCTGCTGTCCCTGACCCCCGACTCGTTCCCGATCCTGGGTGAGACTCCCGAGGTCAAGGGTCTGTGGTCCGCCGCGGCCATCTGGGTCAAGGAGGGCCCGGCCGTAGCCAAGTACCTCGCCGAGTGGATGACGGACGGCCACCCGAGCATCGACCTCGGCCATTCCGACATCAACCGCTTCTACCCCCACCAGCGGACTCGTGCGCACGTCAAGAACCGCGCGACGGAGGGGTTCATCAAGACCTACGGCATCATCCACCCGAGCGAGCAGTGGAGCATCGGACGTCAGGTGCGCCTGTCGCCCATGCACGCCAGCCAGAAGGAGCTCGGCGCCGTCTTCTACGAGGCCGTCGGCTGGGAGCGGCCCCAGTGGTACGAGTCGAACGCCGGGCTGCTGGAGAAGTTCAGTGCCGAGCAGCTCATGCCGCGCGAGCACGAATGGGACTCCCGCTGGTGGAGCCCGATCATCAACGCCGAGCACCTGCAGATGCGCGAGACGGCCGCGATCATCGACCTCACGGCCTTCGCGCTCTTCGACATCGTCGGCCCTGGGGCGCTGGAGTCCGTGCAGCGGATCTGCGTCGCCCAGATGGACGTCAAGGTCGGCCGGGTCGTCTACACCCCCGTGCTCGACGAGCGCGGCGGCTTCCGCTCCGACCTCACGGTGATGCGACTGGCGCACGACCGCTTCCGCGTCGTCACCGGCGGCGGGCACGGCATGGTCGACAAGAGGTGGTTCGAGGACCACCTCTCCGACGGGGCCACCCTCATCGATCTCACCTCCTCCTACGCAACCATCGGTCTGTGGGGACCCAACGCGCTGGAGGTCCTCTCCTCGATGACCAACGCGGACGTTTCGCCGAAGGGGATTCCCTTCGGCACCTGCAAGCAGATCGAGGTCGGCAACCTCTCGGTGCTCATCTCGCGCATCTCCTATGTCGGCGAGTTCGGCTGGGAGCTCTATGTGCCCTTCGAGACCGGCGCGGCACTGTGGGACCGTCTCCTGGAAGCCGGTAAGCCGCACGGCCTCATCCCTGCCGGCATTGGCGTCTACGGGGTCAGCGGCCGCATCGAGAAGGGTTACCGCGCTTACGGATTCGAGCTCGACTCCGAGCGCCGCCTGAACGAGGCGGGCATGGAGCGCAAGAAGCTCAAGCAAGCCGACTTCCTCGGCAAGTCCGCGCTCGTCGACGCCGGGCAGCCGCAGGCGATCCTGTGCAGCCTCACGGTGGATGACCACACATCGGCGTCGGGAATGAAGCGCTACATGCTCGGCGGCGAGCCGATCTGCACGCGGGACGGTGGCCAGCTCACCGACGGGCACGGGCACCACCCCTACGTGACGACCGCGGGCTCCGCGCCGAGCCTCGGCAAGCACGTGCTGATGGCCTACCTGCCGGTCGACCAGGCCCGCGTCGGCAACGAACTCGCGGTCTCCTACATGGAGGAGCTCTACCCGGTGACCGTGGCCGCTGCGGACGCGACGCCGCTCTTCGATCCGGAGAACGACCGCCTCAAGGGTGCCCGCGGAACGGGGTCTGCTTCATGACCAACGTGCTCGTGTGCGTCAAGCGCGTCCCTGACGCGACCGGAGAGGTCGTATTGACGGCAGACGGATCGCGCGTCGACGGGCGCTACGGCGGCTACACGACAAGCGCCCACGAGGAGTGTGCCGTCGAGATCGCCTCGCAGGTCGCGGCGTCCGGCGCGGGCGGTGGCACGGTCACCGTGCTGACCCTTGGCGGCGAGGACTCCGTCGAACAGCTGCGCGCCGCGCTGGCCGTCGGGGCAACCGACGGCGTGCGCGTCGACGCCGACGCCGACGAGTTCGGGGCCGAAGATGTCGCCGCAACGGTCGCCGAGGTCGTCCGGGCCCGCGAGGCCGCCGGTACGACTTATGACCTCGTGCTGGTGGGCAACGACGCGGCCGACACCGGTGACTTCCAGGTCGGGATCCGGTTGTCCTACCTGCTGGGCCGGCCCGTAGTGGCCGGCGTACAGACGATCGAGGTGACCGAGGGGGTGGCGACCATGAGCGCCGATTCCGCCGACGGCACCGAGGTCTACGAGATCGCACTTCCCGCGGTGGCCACCGTGCTCGAGGGTGGCGTCACGCCGAAATACCCCTCGATCACGGGCAAGATCAAGGCGAAGAAGGCGCCCGTCGAGACCGTGACGACTGGCGTGCAGCCGCGCGGCAACGGGCGCAAGTCGTTGCGGGTGCCACCCGCGCCGCCGAGCCAGGTCGAGGTGCTTGGTGAGGGTCCCGGCGCTGCCGTGCGGTTGGCGCAGGTGCTGAGCGAATTGGGAGTCGTGCGATGACCAGGGTTATCCGGCCGGCACCGGTCCGGCGTGAGTTGGGAGTTCGGGCATGAGTGCGGTTGTTGTCTTGATCGAGACCGACGGTGACTCGGTCGGACTCGTTTCCCAGGAGACGTTGACGTTCGCGCGACAGCTCGGCGACCCCGTCTACGCACTCGTCCTGGGTCACGCCGGTGAGGGTGTCGTCGCGGACTGCCAGCAGCAGGGCGTGGCGGCGATCTTCGACTGCGAGAACGAGGAGCTGTCGGTCTATTCGGCGGCGGGCTGGGCCGTTGCGCTCGGCTCGGTCGTCGATGCTGTCGGGGACGTGGCCGCGGTCGTCGCGGGGGGCACACCCCGCGGCAACGAGGTGCTCGCGCACCTGGCTGCGCGCCGGGACCTGCCGATGGCTGCCAACGCCGTCGCGGTCGCGTCGGCTCCTGGTGAGCCACTCGAGGTAGAGCGTCAAGTGGTCGGTGGCGCCGCGATCGAGCGGTCTGCCCTGTCACTAGGCGACACTGCGGTGCTCACCGTGGCCGGGCACGCACTCGACCCGGAGCCGGCCGCGGCCCCAGGTGGCGCGGCCGTCCTTCCCTTCGCAGTCGAGTTCACCGACGCGGACCTGCGCGCCCGAGTAGTGCGAATGGAGGCTCGTGACAGCGGCGACAGTTCGGCGCTCACCGGGGCTCGCGTCGTCGTGGGCGCAGGCCGCGGTGCCGGCGGGCCCGACGGCTTCGGTGCGGTCGACGCCCTGGCCGCGCGGCTCGGCGGCGCGGTTGGCGTTTCCCGCGTGGTGACCAGTCTCGGTTGGCGCCCGCACCACGAGCAGGTCGGCCAGACGGGCAACCGCATCGCGCCGGACCTCTACATCGCGTGCGGCATCAGCGGCGCGATCCAGCACTGGGCGGGGTGTAGCTCGAGCAAGACGATCATCGCGATCAACACCGACGGCGACGCGCCCATGGTGACGAA
>JAUNUZ010000133.1 GCA_030537915.1 Micrococcales bacterium | reverse complement strand
CTCAACCCGACTGACGTCCGGCGCTCAACGCGACTGACGTCCGACGACACAAGGTAGTCGTCCATGGTGCCGGCGCGCCGCGTTCGGAGTCTCAGCCGGCGCCGCCGGAGTCGCGGTCGCGCCCATCGGGCAGGGTGTCCTGCGGCATGTCGCCCAGCGGTTCGGTCGGGATCGTCGGCATGTCGGCACGTCCACCCGCCTGCCCGGGAGCCGAGGTGTCGGGCCAGCTCGCAGCCGGACCCACCTGACCGGGCTGCTCGGACTGGCCTGACTGGCCGTAGTGACCCGGACGGCCCTGCGCGCTGGAGTCGCTGGCCAGCAGCGCGGCGCCCTTGGCCGCGGCCTGCTTGACCTTGCTCGCGGCTCCGCGGTGGTCCTTGCCGGTCTTGGCCCCGACCGCGGAGGTGGCCTTGTCGATCATGCCGTCGACCTTGGCGCTGTTCTTCTGGGCGTAGCGCCCGGCCTGCACTCGCGCGGTGTTGGCGAGCCGTAGAGCCTGCTGACCTAGCTGCTTGGCCTGGGCGCTGAGATCGTTGTCCTTCGCCATGACAATCCGTCCTTCTTGGTGAGCGTTATCGGCTGCGTGGTTGTCCCGAGCCTGCCACAGCCTTGCTGAGCGGTTCAGGCCACGGTGAGGACGATCTTGCCCTGAGCGTGCCCGCTTTGAACGATCTCGTGCGCTCGGGCGGCCTCGTCCAGAGGCAGCACCTGCGAGACCTCCACCTGCAGCCGTCCGTCGGCGACCTGCTCGGCCAGCGCCTCGAGCCGCCCGCGGTCCGGCACGATCTGTGGGATCGACACGTCGATGCCGCGGGCGCGGGCCGGTTCGAGATCGGCGAGCGTCGGCAGGATCACGAGGCGCCCACCAGGGGCCAGGTGGTCCAGGGACGGCTCGTAGGTGCCGAAATAGACGCTGTCGATGATGACCGTGGGTCTCGGGCTCACCTGCCGGAAGTCCTGCGTCGCGTAGTCGATCGGGGTGGCGCCCCAGCCCTGGATCCGCGGGTGATGCTGGGCCGAGGCGGTCGCATAGACCGTCGCGCCCGCGCAGATCGCGAGTTGGACGATGAACTGTCCGACCCCGCCGCCGCCCCCGTGGACGAGCACGATGTCCTGGGAAGTCACCTTGGCGAGGTCGTGGACCGCGGTCCACGCAGTGGCACCGGCCAGCGCCGTCCCCGCGAGTGCGATGGTCGAGGCGCGCTCGGGGGCCAGCGCGAGACCCTGCGCCGGAAGCGCGACATATTCGGCGTAGCAACCGCCCTGGTGCCCCATCGGCGGCATGCCGAAGACTCGTTGCCCGACCGCGAGATCGGTGACTCCTTCGCCGGCCTCGGCAACCTCACCGCAGCATTCACGGCCCAGGACGAGCGGGAAGTCCTGCGGCCCCAGCTTCTTGGCCACGCCCGAGGAGCCGTCCCGGATCTTGTAGTCGACCGGGTTGACCCCGGCAGCGAACACCCTGACCAGGACGTCACCAGGGCCGGCCTGGGGGGTGGGGAGGTCGTCGACGACGTGGAGTTCGTCCGGGCCGCCGAAGCGGTCGATGATCGCAGCGCGCATGACAGGAGTCTGCCCCAGGCCACCGACAGCCGCACCACACTCATGTGAATGACTCAGTCAATGAGTCGACGGGCTCGCAGCGAACCCCGCAGCCGTCTCGCTGAGGTTCATCCCCTTCGTCTCGGGTGCCAGCCACTGCGACAATCCGGCACCGACAGCGGCGATACCGGCGGAGATCAGCATGGTCGGCCCGGACCCGACATGAACCATGGACCATGGCAGCAGGAACGTGCCGAGGCCGGCACCGACCCGGCTGACGGCGGTGGCGAAGCCGGTTCCGAGCCCGCGAATCTCGGTCGGGAAGACCTCGGAGGGGTAGACACCCATCATCGCGACGACGTTGGCGTTGAAGAAGGAGAAAACGAAGAATAAGGACAGCACGACCAGTGGCGGCGCGCCCGCCCACAGGCCGATGACCGCCAGGGCCACGGTGCACACCCACTGCGGTGGGACAGTCAGCACGCGGCGGCCAAGCCGATCGATCAGCAGGACCGTGCACACGACCCCGGCCGCAGCGACTGCGGAGAGCCCCAGACCACCGGCCAGCCCGCCGCTGATGCCGTAGCTCGACAGCAGGCTCTCGGCGAAGGTAGCGATCGCGAAGTACGGTGCAACCGCGCAGAACCAGCACCCCGAGACGAACAGCGTCGCCCGCCAGTACTGCGGAGAGAACAGCATCCCGACGGTGCCCTTGCGAATGTCCTCTTGCTCGACGTCCCTCATGTCGGCGGAATCCGTCATGTACTTGTGAGCGATGGCGAGGGCCTCCTCCCTGCGGCCCACATTCCAGAGCCAGCGCGGCGACTCGGGCAGACCGATTCGAGCGACGAACAAGAGCACCGCGATGAAGGTGCTCGTGCCCAGGATGGTCCGCCAGCCCACGTCGGTCATGGTGGTCAATACGTAGCCCACCAGGAAGGCGACCATGAACCCGACGTACCAACCGACCTCAGAGATCGATATCAGCCGGCCCCGCAGCCGCGCGGGAGCGAACTCGGACATCAGTGGCCAGCCGACAGAGTACTCGGCGCCGATCGCGACGCCCATCAGCAGCCGCACCACGAACAGGTGCCAGGAGGAGTCGACAAAGAACTGCGCGAGCGACGTCACACAGGAGAGCGCCATGTCCGCCTGGAACAGGGGCTTGCGGCCGAACTTGTCGGCGGCCCATCCCGCAAGCGGCGAGCCGATCAAGATGCCGATCAGAGCGGCCGCCGCGATCAAGCCCTCCCAGAGGTCCGAAAAGTTCAGCTCTTTGGAGAGTGGGACGATGACCGTCCCGATGATCCCGAGGATGAAGCCGTCGATGAACATCCCGCCGATCAGGACCCCGACAAGCCTGATCATGAACCGCCGCTTGAACGCCTCAGAGGACCCGCCTGGATCGGTGGCGCTGCTCTTCGCAAATGACATGAGTCACTCCTCGCGGTCCGGCTCCGATGACATCAGGCTTTCGTGTCGATGAGCGTCGGTAGCACTGGTCACGCTCTCAGTCAGCTCGCGCCGGCGCCTCAGCCCGCCCAGACGCGGGCGTTGCGGAACATCCGCAGCCAGGGGCTCTCCTGCTCCAGCGGTCCGCTGGTCCACGACAGCTGGGCGTTGCGCTGGACGCGCTCGGGGTGCGGCATCATCGCCGTGAACCGTCCGTCCGGCGTGGTCACGGCCGTGAGCCCGCCGGGTGACCCGTTGGGGTTGAGCGGGTAGGTCGTGGCGGGGCGACCCAGATTGTCGACGAAGCGCACGGCAGCGGACACCGTGGCCTCGTCGCCGCGCGCGGAGAAGTCCGCGAAGCCCTCGCCGTGCGCCACCGCGATCGGGAGCCGCGACCCGGCCATCCCGCTGAAGAAGATCGACGGGCTGGCGAGGATCTCGACGAGACTGAGCCGCGCCTCGTACTGCTCGCTCACATTTCGGGTGAACCGCGGCCACGCCTCGGCCCCCGGGATGAGATCCGCGAGGGCCGCGAACATCTGGGCGCCGTTGCAGATCCCAAGCCCGAATGTGTCACCGCGCGAGAAGAACTCACCGAAGGCCTCGGTGAGCCGAGGGTTGAAGAGCACCGAGCGCGCCCAGCCCTCCCCGGCGCCGAGCGTGTCGCCGTAGGAGAACCCGCCGCACGCGACGAGCCCGGCCGCGTCGGCGAGGTCGAAGCGCCCGGTCTGCAGGTCGGTCATGTGCACGTCGTAGGCGTCGAAGCCGGCGCGGTCGAAGGCGAATGCCGTCTCGACATGGGAGTTGACGCCCTGCTCGCGCAGGATCGCGACCTTCGGGCGGGCGCCGCGCGTGAGCAGGGGTGCCGCGATGTCATCGGTGGGGTCGAAGGTCGTCTTGACGTGCAGCCCGGGATCGTCGTCGGAACCGAAGCCCGCGTGCTCCTGCTCGGCGCAGTCGGGGTTGTCCCGCAGCGCCGCGATGCGCCACGACACCTCGTCCCACGCCTGGGCCAGGTCGCGCAGGGATTCGCTCAGCACGACCTCGCCGGCCAGGCGCAGCTCGACCCGACGGTCCGTGCGCACCCGCCCCACGCGGCGGATTAGCTCGCCCAGTCCGTGCTCGGCCAGGACGTGCTCGACGGTCTCGACACGGTTGGCGGGAACCGCGAGGAGGGCCCCGAGCTCCTCACAGAAGAGCGCGGGCACCGACTCCGCCGCAAGGTCCAGCCCCAGACCACCAGCGAGCGCCATTTCGACGGCGGCCGCCCAGAGACCGCCGTCGGAGCGATCGTGGTAGGCGCTGAGCAGACCCCGGTCGCGCAGTTCGTTGACCGCGTCGACGAGCGCGACGAGCCGGGCCGGGTCGTCCAGATCGGGCACCCGGCCACCGAATTGGTCGAGGGTCTGGGCGAGGATGGAACCGCCCAGACGGTTCCGCCCGGCGCCGAGGTCCAGCAGAACCAGCACACTGTCCGGGGCGATCTGTGGCGTCAGCGTCCGGCGCACGTCCGGCAGCGACGCGAACGCCGACACGACGAGCGAGACGGGGGAGGTCACCTGCTTGGTCTGGCCGCTGTCGGGGTCGCTCCAGCGGGTGCGCATCGAGAGGGAGTCCTTGCCGACGGGCACCGAGACTCCGAGCGCGGGGCACAGCTCGAGCGCCACGGCGCGCACGGTGTCATAGAGTGCCGCGTCCTCGCCGGGTTCCCCGCACGCGGCCATCCAGTTGCACGACAGCTTGACCCCCGGGAGCGTGATCGGCGCGGCGAGCAGGTTGGTGATGGCCTCCCCGACGGCCATCCGCCCTGAGGCGGGCGCGTCGACCGCCGCGAGCGGCATCCGCTCTCCGCTGGCCATCGCCTGGCCGGCGAAACCGACGTGATCGCTGAGCGTTACGGCGACATCCGCGACCGGCACCTGCCACGGGCCGACCATTTGGTCACGGTGGCTCAGCCCGCCGACCGTGCGGTCACCGATCGTCACCAGGAAGCGCTTCGACGCGACGCTCGGATGGCGCAGCACGTCATACGCGGCGGCGCGCACGCTCAGCCCGGACATCTCGAGAGCGGCTGCCGAGCGGGCTACCCGGTGGACGTCGCGAGTCATCCGCGGCGGCTTGCCGAGCAGAACCTCCATCGGCATATCGATGGGCACCTCATCCGGCACGTGGCCGGTGTCCTGCGATCCCTGAGCCAGGACCAGCTGACCGTCGTCTCGCGCGACGCCGACGACGGCGTGCGGGCAGCGTTCCCGCTCGCACAGGGCCGCGAATCGCGGCAGCGACTCCGGGGCGATCGCCACGACATAGCGTTCCTGGCTCTCGTTGCACCAGATCTCCTTGGGTGCCAGGCCGGTCTCCTCCAGCGGCACCGCGGACAGGTCGAAGCGGGCGCCGAGCCCGGCGCCGTCGACGAGCTCGGGGAACGCATTCGACAGGCCGCCGGCGCCCACGTCGTGGATCGCCAGGATCGGGTTGTCCTGCGCGAGCGACGAGCAGTGGTTGATGACCTCCTGCGCCCGGCGCTCGATCTCGGGGTTGCCGCGCTGGACGGAGTCGAAGTCGAGCGCGGCGGCGTTGGTGCCCGCGGCCATCGAGGAGGCCGCGCCCCCACCCATACCGATCCGCATCCCCGGGCCGCCGATCTGCAGGAGCAGCGTGCCCGGACCGAAGCGCACCTTCTGGGTCATCGAGTGGCTGATCGAGCCGAGCCCGCCGGCGCTCATGATCGGCTTGTGAAAGCCCCGGCGCACCCCGTCGACCGTCTGCTCGTAGACCCGGAAGAAGCCGCCCAGGCCCGGCCGGCCGAACTCGTTGTTGAAGGCCGCGGCTCCGATCGGGCCGTCGAGCATGATCTCCAGCGGGCTCGCGATATGACCCGGGGCCCCGAAGGAGTCGCGCTCCCACGGCTCGTGGGCGCCTGGCAGGTGCAGGTTCGAGACCGCGAAACCGGTCAGTCCCGCCTTGGGCGCCGAGCCCCGGCCCGTCGCCCCCTCGTCGCGGATCTCACCGCCCGCGCCCGTTGCCGCGCCCGGGAAGGGCGAGATCGCGGTCGGGTGGTTATGCGTCTCGACCTTCATGAGGACGTGCACCTCCTCGGGCCGCTCGATGTACCGGCTCGGGCCGTCGGTCTCCTGCGGGAGCCAGCGCGTCACGGGCCCCCCGGCCATGATCGAGGCATTGTCGGTGTAGGCGACGATGGTGCCCGCCCCGGCGACGGTCTCGGTGTGCCGGATCATTCCGAAGAGAGAACTCGTCTGAGCCTCGCCGTCCACAACGAAGTCGGCGTTGAAGATCTTGTGCCGGCAGTGCTCGGAGTTGGCTTGTGCGAACATCATCAGCTCTACGTCGCTGGGGTTGCGCCCCAGTTCGGTGAAGGCCTCGATCAGGTAGTCGATCTCGTCCAGCGACAGCGCCAATCCGTAGGCCGTGTCGGCTTCCTGGAGCGCGATCCGCCCGCGGGCCAAGACGTCGATGCGGGCCATCGGCTCGACCTCGCGCTCGGCGAAGAGGCCGGCCGCGTCCTCGCGGGCGGCCCAGACCGTCTCGGTCATCCGGTCGTGCAGGGCGTCGGCACAGGCGAACCACTCCTGCTCGCTGAGCTGCGTCGCCGTCAGGACGTACTCGGTGACGCGCTCGACCCGGCGCAGGTCGATGCCGCAGTTGTGCACGATGTCGGTCGCCTTGCTCGCCCACGGGGAGATC
>JAUNUZ010000132.1:3243-6718 GCA_030537915.1 Micrococcales bacterium | reverse complement strand
AGGATAGCGTTGACGCGGATGTTCGCCGGGCCCAGTTCCATGGCCCAGGTCTCGGTGAGTCCGATCACACCGAACTTGGATGCCGAGTAGGGCGTGCGCAAGGGAAATCCGAGGCGGCCGGCGGCAGACGAGAGATTGACGATGGAGCCGCCACCGGCCGCCTTGAGAAGAGGCACGGCGCTGCGCGTGCACAGGAACACGCCAGTGAGATTGACCGCGATCGTCTGGTTCCAGGCAGCTATGTCGGTGTCTTCGACCGGCGAGGTCGGTCCGGCGATCCCGGCGTTGTTGACGAGCACGTCCAGCGCGCCCCAGCGCTTGCCGAGCTCTTCGAACATGGCCGCGACCTGCTCCGGCTCGGCGCGACCCGTCGGTCCCTGGGTGTGCGCAAGGACGAGCACGCTCGGGCCCGCGCCGGAGATCACGGCCGCGTGGCCCTGCGCCCGGAGGTCGTCGACGAGCTCCATCGCACCGCCGAAGGAGGACCGGCGCTGCTCCTGATGCAGCCATTCGCGGGTCGCCGGCAGGAGCAGATCGGGGCGGCTCGACAACGCGAGAACGAGCAGTCCGGCGCTCGCTGAGTTGAGGGCCGCTTCATGGTGCGGCACCTGTGCCGGCAGCACGGCGCGCGCGGTCGCAGTCGGCAGCTGCACCTCGGGCACGAGGACGAGGGGCTCGATAGCCGGATGCACCGGTATCGCCACCGAATGCACTTGCGAACCCTCCGGCGCGGTCTCGTCGACCCACGAAATCGTGGCGCCGCCGTAGACGCTCGCGGACGCATTGTCCGGGTGCCCCTCGAGCGTCGCGGCCAGGTCGTTGACCGCCGCGAGGTCGACGGACTCGCCGATCGCGGCGGTCGCGCCCGGGGCCTGCGCGGCGTCGTAGTTCTCGTCGGTGAGGCCCGCGAGTGCGTAGGCCGCACCGACCCCGGCGCTGATCGCCGCAGCCGACGAGCCCATCCCTCTACCTTGGCGAATGATGTTGGCGCAGTGCAGGACCACACCCGCGGTCGGCTGAACCCCCAGCCGCGCCCAGGCGCGCCGCATGGACGCATAGACGAGGTGCCGCTCGTCGAGCGGGACGCCCTGAGAGTTTCCCGCGAATCCGATGCGCAGGCCGGGTGCAGCATCCGCCCCGGTCAGCGCGACGACATATTCGTCCCAGACCCCCAGCGCCAGGCCGATCGAGTCGAAGCCGGGTCCGAGGTTGGCACTGCTGGCCGGGACCCGCACCCGCACGGCCACCCCGGTCGGGAGGCGACGCGGCTGCATCACGTCAGTTCCATCACGTGTGAGCGCCTCAGCCGACCAGACCGAGGGCGTTCGCGGCGCTCACCGCGTCGATCGGGACGCGGGCCGGGACGACCTCGTCACCGTCGGCCGTCTTGAGCGCCCAGCCAGGATCCTTGAGACCGTGACCGGTAACGGTGCAGACGATTGTCGCGCCGGCCGGGATGCGCCCGGTCTCGTGCATCGCGAGGAGACCGGCCACGCTCGCCGCGGACGCGGGCTCGACGAAGATGCCCTCAGTGCTGCTGAGCAGACGGTGCGCCGCGAGGATCTGCTCGTCGGTCACCGCGTCGATGAGTCCCCCGGAGTCGTCGCGGGCCTCATCCGCTTGGCGCCACGAGGCCGGGTTTCCGATGCGGATGGCCGTGGCGATGGTGTCGGGCTCGTCGATCGGGTGGCCGAGCACGATCGGGGCGGCTCCGGCGGCCTGGAAGCCCCACATCTGCGGCAACTTCGTCGCCGGACCACCGGTTGCGGCCTCACCGTGGGCACCCGGTGTGCCGTGACGGTATTCGCGGTAGCCGCGCCAATACGCCGTGATGTTGCCCGCATTCCCGACTGGCAGACAGTGAATGTCGGGCGCGTCGCCGAGGGCGTCGACGATCTCGAACGAAGCTGTCTTCTGACCCTCGATCCGCGCCGGGTTGACGGAGTTGACAAGCTCGACGGGGTAGGCGTCGGCCAGTTTGCGCGCGACGGTGAGGCAGTCGTCGAAGTTGCCGTCGGCCTGCAGCAAGGTCGCGCCGTGAGCGATCGCCTGGGACAGCTTGCCCATCGCGATCTTGCCCTCCGGCACGAGGACGCCGCATGCGATCCCCGCCTTCGTGGCGTAGGCCGCGGCGGAGGCGCTGGTGTTGCCCGTGGAGGCGCAGATGACGGCCTTGGCGCCAGATTTGAGCGCCATCGATATCGCGGTCGTCATGCCGCGGTCCTTGAAGGAACAGGTGGGGTTGAGGCCCTCGAACTTGACGAAGACGCGCGCGCCGACGTGCTCCGAGAGCTTCTCCGCCTCGATGAGCGGGGTGCCGCCCTCGCCCAGGGTGACGACCGGCGCGCCCGCGAGCATCGGCAACCGGTGCGCGTACTCGCGAATGACTCCGCGCCACAGGTGGGCCATCGTCCTACTCCCCTTCCACACGCATCACGGAGGTGACCCCGCGCACGACGTCGAGTTCGACCAGTGCCGCGACAGTCGCAGACAGGGCTGCGTCGGGGGCGGCATGGGTGACGATGACGAGTTCGGCACCGGGTTCCTCGTCACCGAGCCGCTCGAGGTCGGCCTCGATGCTCTGCCGGACCTGCTGAATCGACACCTCGTGCCGCGCGAACTCCGTCGCCACGGCCGCGAGCACACCGGGTCGGTCCACGACGTCGAGGTTGATGTAATAGCGCGTGATCGCGCGCCCCATCGGAAGAACAGGCAGGTCGGCGTAGGTGGATTCGCGCGGGCCCAGACCCCCGACAATGCGGTGGCGGGCCACGGCGACGACGTCGCCGAGAACGGCCGAGGCCGTGGGGTCACCACCGGCCCCAGGGCCGTAGAACATAAGCTGGCCCGCCGCGTCGGCCTCGACGAAGACGGCGTTGAATGCCTCGCGCACCCCGGCCAGCGGGTGTGTGCGCGGGATCATCGCCGGGTGGACGCGCACCGAGACGCCGCGCAGCCCGTTCCCGGTGCCCTTGCCGGTGCTGTGGCCGGTCGAGGCGCCGACAGACCCCGCTGCAGGCGCTGGTCCGTCGGCGAGTTCGCAGATCGCGAGCAGCTTGACAACGCGTCCCATGCCGGCAGCTGCGGCAACATCGGCGGCGCTCACCTCGGTGATGCCCTCGCGGTAGACGTCCTGCGCCGCGACCCGGGTGTGGAACGCTAGCGAGGCGAGGATGGCGGCCTTGGCGGCCGCGTCGAAGCCCTCGATGTCGGCCGTCGGATCGGCCTCGGCATAGCCCAGCGACTGCGCCTGCTCGACGGCTTCGGCGAAGCCCGCCCCGGTGGAATCCATCTTGTCGAGCACGTAATTCGTCGTGCCGTTGACGATACCGAGGACGCGGCGCACGTCGTCTCCCGCGAGCGACTCGCGCATCGGCCGCAAGAGCGGGATCGCCCCTGCGACGGCGGCCTCGTAGTAGAGGTCGACGCCGGCCCGCTCCGCAGCGACGTAGAGGGTGGGCCCGTCCTCGGCCAA
>JAUNUZ010000132.1:0-3233 GCA_030537915.1 Micrococcales bacterium | reverse complement strand
TGTTGGCGGTGACGACGCTGGCACCGTGCTCGAAGGCCCGCAGAATGAGGCCGCGCGCGGGCTCGATACCGCCGATGACCTCGATGACGACGTCGGCTCGCGTGACGAGTTCCTGCGCGTCGGTCGTGAAAAGCTCGGGGGGCAGGCCAGGACGCTCCCGGCCGGTGCGCCGCACGGCGATTCCCACAAGCTCCAGTCGCCGCCCGACCCGGGCGCTCAGATCGACGCCGTTGGCCAGCAGCAGTCGGGCGACTGACGAGCCGACGACTCCGCAGCCGAGCAAGGCCACCCGCAGTGGCGCCTTCTCCTCCAGGGGCATCCCGGGTTCGACTTCCCCGCTCACGCGCACTCCTTCATCTCCTCCGGTGTTCCCCACCGATCTATCCTGCCTGTCGCCGTGAGCACGCCCACCCGCAGGTCCGCATGACGGGACCAACTGCTCATGCTACGGGACGACGTCCGAGCAGGATGGGGACCTGCGAGCGGGGGTCGCAGCGGTCACGACACCGGCTCTACGACGTCCAGCGCGAGGATGTCCTCGATAGTCTCGCGCCGCACGATCACCCGGGCTACCCCGTCGCGCACGGCCAGGACCGGCGGACGGGGGACGTGGTTGTACTGGCTGGATAGCGCCCGGCAGTAGGCGCCGGTGGCTGGCACGGCGACGAGGTCGCCGGGTCGCACGTCGGCGGGCAGGTACTCGTCCATGACGACGATGTCGCCGCTCTCGCAGTGCTTGCCGACGATCCGCGAGAGCGTCGGCTCGCCCTGTCCGCACCGGTTGGCCATTGTCGCGGAGTAATCGGCCTCGTAGAGGGCGGTGCGCACGTTGTCGCTCATCCCACCGTCGACGGAGACGTACGTGCGGCGCAGGCCGCCCTCGAGCTCGACCTCCTTGACGGTGCCGACCTCGTAGAGGGTGATCCCCGCCGGGCCCGCGATGGCCCGGCCGGGCTCAAGGGAGATGCGCGGCGGGCTCATACCTTCAGCGCGACATTCGCGTCGAATGATGTCAGCCATGCCTGCGCCGAGCTCCGCAGGGCTGAGTGGGTGGTGCTCGGAGGTGTAGGCGATGCCGAAGCCGCCACCCAGGTCGAGCTCGAGCAGCTCGACGCCGTTCTCCCGCGCGACCCGAGTTTGCAACTCAAGCACCCGCCGCGCGGCGACCTCGAAGCCGGCAGTGTCGAAGATCTGGCTGCCGATGTGACTGTGGAAACCGAGCAAATGCATCGTCTCGGACGCGGCGAGCACCCGCTCGGCCGCCTTGTAGGCGTGCCCGCCGGCCAAGCTGAAGCCGAACTTCTGGTCCTCGTGCGCAGTCGCGATGTACTCGTGCGTATGCGCCTCGACGCCGACGGTGACGCGGACCATGACCGGCGCGACCACCCCGAGCTCGCTCGCGATCGCACTGACCCGGTCGATCTCGTCGAAGGAGTCCAGCACGATCCGGCCGACGCCGTAGTCGAGCGCGGCTCGAATCTCGGCCACCGATTTGTTGTTGCCGTGCATACCGATCCGCTGCGGCGGGAATTCGGCGCGCATCGCGACGGCGAGCTCGCCGCCGGAGCACACGTCCAGACAGAGCCCCTCCTGCTCGATCCACGTCGCCACCGCGGTGCACAGGAACGCCTTGCCGGCGTAGTAGACCTGCGCGCCCCCGCCGACGTCCGCGAAGGCCGCACCCATCTCGTGGCGGAACGCGCGGGCCCGGGCGCGGAAGTCGGCCTCGTCGATGATGTAGGCGGGCGTGCCGAACTTCTCCGCCAGCGTGACCGCGTCCACTCCCCCTATCTCGAGACGGGCGCGCGAGTCGCGGCGGACCGTCTGCGGCCACAGACTCGGCATCAGCTCGTTGACATCGGTCGGGGTAGGCAACCACTGCGGCGGGCCGCCGTAGCCCGTGGCGTGGAGGGCGCCGGCCTCGTGTGCGCGCATCTGTTGTCCTTCTGTTGGCTCCGTGTGGTGACCGTGCTCGTGTCGAGAGTCGGGGCTTGATCAGGGTGGTCGGGCTGTCGCGCCCTAGAGCCGGCGCGGGGCGCTGACTCCGATGAGGGCGAGGCCACCGGCGAGCACCTGGCCCGTGGCGTCGTTGACCCAAAGTCGCGTGCGGTGCAGGTCGGTGACGGGATCGTCACCAGGCGGCCGCACCTGCACGATGTCGGACCAGGCACGATAGGCCGAGGTCAGCTCCTGGAGGTAGTGAACGAGGCGCTGCGGTTCACGACGCTGGGCGGCTTGGACGACAACGCGGGGGTAGTCGCCCAGCGTCGCCAGAAGCGCGGCGTCGAGGTCGTGGGTCAAGAGCTGCGGTGCAAAGGCGTCCACGCGCCGCACCCCGGCGGTCGCCGCGCGCTGCGCGAACGCACAGGTCCGCGCATGGGCGTATTGAACGGCGTAGACCGGGTTGTCGTCGGCGCGCCGGGTGGATCGCACCGCGTCCATCTGCGGGTGAACCCACGTCGGTGCGCCGACGAGCTCGAACCGAACTGCGTCGGATCCGATGGCGCTCGTGGCGTCCAGGCATCTGCCGGCGAAGCGGCGCTGGCCGTCTGCGTGGACGCGGTCCGCCGTTGTGCCGCCTCGACCGTAGGAGACACCCGCTGCGAGGATGGTTCGCACCAGCTCGCCGGCGGCGCCAGCGGCGGGTGTGATGTTGACGAAGCCCGGTCCCGATACCGTCGCGGACGCGATACCCCGGGTCGTCGCCAGACGATCAGCCAGCTCCAGCGCGAGTTCGTGTGGCTCGCGCCCGAACAGGTCGGCGACCCGCAGCGCGATCGGCGTAGACCATTCCCCGGGCGCACGACGGCCCGGCCTCGCAATCGGGATGTCGGGCAGCGCGTCGGGCACCCCCGCGGGCAACCGCAGGATCGCGTGCAACGCGGCGCGGACCATCGCGGCGAGCTGCTCGGAAGTCACGGAAAACACTCTAGGAAGCTCCGCCCTGCGACCCGCACGGCGTCCGCTCTGCGTCGCACCCGGCGCTGGAAGGCACCGGATAGGCCCAAACTCGCACCGACCTACCCCGCCTTTGTCGCAGCCTGAGTCACTTAGGCGCGGTGAGTCGTTTGGGCACAGCGGGTGGGTTCCGTCGCGTCGAGCGTCGCCGAGAGTGCGAAATGTCCGGTGTCCTGGGCCCCGCAGTCCGGCGGGGCCCAGGACACCGGACACGATCGGTGCCCCCGGCAGGATTCGAACCTGCGCTCCCGCCTCCGGAGGGCGGTGCTCTATCC
>JAUNUZ010000131.1 GCA_030537915.1 Micrococcales bacterium | reverse complement strand
CGGGTAGCGCCAGGCGGTGCGGACGGTCGTCGGGTTATGCTGGCAGCCGTTCGACCCACCTGCCGGGATGGTGGAATGGCAGACACGGAGCACTCAAAATGCTCTGACCTCACGGTCGTGCGGGTTCAAGTCCCGCTCCCGGCACTCCATCTGGCCGACGTACCTGCGCGCGGGCGTCTAGCAAGAGACTGGGTAGTCGGTGCGCAAGCCAGCGCACGCGCGGCCTAGGGTATGTGCGTGAGTAACGAGCTGACGACGCCTCCCCCCAGCCCCGCCGAGCCCGGCCACGCCGGCCCGGGTGACACATCGATGGCGTCGCTCCCGCGTCGTGGCGGGACGGTCTCACGGGCAGGAGGCGCGGCCGCCGAGGACTCTGTGCACGAAGCGGCTGCGACCAATGATCCCCAGGGGCCCAGCGAGGCCAAGGAAGCCAAGCCGACCAGGGTCAGGAAGGCCAAGGTGTCGACCAAGGTAGCCAAGCTGACCAAGGCCGAGAAGGGGAAGGAATCAGTCGAGCGCGGTGCCGCGGACGGTGCGGTCGATCAAGATGAGCCCACCGGCACGAGCACAACGGCGGCGGCCGTTGTGCCGGGCACGCCGGACTCCGCCAACGGCCTGCGGGTAGTCATCGCAGAGGACGAGGCGCTCATCCGGCTCGACCTCGCGGAGATGCTCGAGGGCGCGGGCTTCGACGTCGTAGGCCAGGCGCCGGACGGAGAGCAGGCGATCGAGCTGGTTCGCCGGCATCGCCCCGATCTCGTCGTCCTCGACATCAAGATGCCGGTCTTGGATGGAGTCAGCGCCGCCGAGGCGATCGGCAAGGAGCGCATCGCGCCAGTGGTCATGCTGACGGCCTTCAGCGACAAAAACCTGGTCGAGCGTGCGCGCGACGCCGGCGTGATGGCCTATGTCGTCAAGCCGTTCACCGTCGAAGACCTACGTCCAGCACTCGACATCGCCCGCTCGCGCTGGACCGAGCTGACGGCGCTGGAGAGCGAGATCGCGGATCTAGGCGAGCGGTTGGAGACCCGCAAGGCCGTCGATCGCGCCAAGGGCGTGCTGATGACCCAACTCAAGCTCAGCGAGGCTGACGCTTTCCGCTGGATTCAGAAGACCGCCATGGACCGTCGCCTCGGTATGCGCGAGGTGGCCGAGGCAGTCATCACCGGGTTACCGGCCAAGCGCTGACGGTTCCGGCTGGGCCGCCGAATCGGCTGCGCTCTCGGCACGAGGTCCGGGGCTTCCTGAGCGCTGGTGGGGTCAGTGCGCAGCGGCGACGAGGGTGGTCAGCAGGGGCGCGACGACGAGTGCCGGGAGCAGATCTCCGACCGGCACTTCCCGGATGCGCAGGAGTCGCAGGCTGATGCCGACGAGGAGCAGTCCGCCCGTCGCTGTGAGGGCGGCGATCTGGGCCGGGGGCATGACCGCTCCGAGCACGAAGCCTGCGAGCGTCAACCCGCCCTGGATGACGAGCACTGACACGGCTGAGAGCAGCACGCCGACGCCGAAGGTCGAGGCGAAGGCGATGGCGGCGAAGAAGTCCAGAGCCGACTTGACAGCCAACTGGTCGATGCCGCGGCCCAAACCGTCGTTGAGGGATCCCAGGATCGTCAGCGGACCGACGCAGAAGAGCAACGTCGCGGTGAGCCAGCCCTCGATGAACCGCTCCCGGGCGGTGATCGGCGCGGGACCGGTGTGCTTTGGATCCGGCAAGGGGATGCTATTCCCGAAGCGTCCGCCGAGCCGGATCTGTAGGCGACCGGCCAGCCCCTCGAGACGCTGCTCGATGCGCAGCAACGACCCCACGATGCCGCCGACCAGCAGACTCCCGAGCACGATGAGCACGGTCGCCGAGCTGCCCACGGCAGCCGCGAAATCACGCTCCGTGACCGCCATCGCCGCTAGAGCCGCCATGAGCATCGTGACCAGCCCTAGGCAATCGGTGACAACGTCACGGGTGCGCTGCGGCAGCCGGTGGCCGATGAGGATCCCCAGCCCGGCGCCGACGACGACCGCCACTGCATTGATGACCGTGCCCAAACCGGGGAAGTTGAGGTCCACCCGGCCACCCTAACGACGCCGTTGCCGCCGCCAGCGGACCGGCTGGCCTCCCTTCCCGGCGAGCCGCATGGACCCTATGCTCGGGATCGGCAGGTGATCCCCTCATCCTGTCGATGCATCAGCCGAATCGGGCTCCCAGCGGGCGCGCGCGTGCCTGCCTGGCGAGACGACAACGGGGACCGCCCCCTCTCATGGGAGATGCACGCGGTCGCTCGCACCTCCCACAGGTGCCGTACAGTCGGCCACGCGGTGACCCCCTGACACCGCCGGAACGGAGCACATGATGAGTGGCCCATGGGCCCAGGTGACGGTCGAACCCCTGACCGACCGCTTCCTGGGCGGCTTCGAGCAGCTGTGGATCCAGCGTCGCGAGGACTCCGGCCTGTCCCGGGAGGCCGCGCAGCGAGTGGTCCTGGACGGGCGACTGGCCCGAGCCGTCTCCCGCGATGGCGTGGTGCTCTTCCTAGCGCGTGCCGACGGCGAGGCTGTCGGTTACGCGTGGGTTTATGACCAACCGACCTCGGTCCTGCTCGACACCCCCTCGGTGGCGATCGAAGAGATCTTCGTGCTGCCCAGCTGGCGCCGTCGTGGGGTCGCCCGGACCCTGTTGCTGTCGGTGGGCGCCCACGCCCAGCGCTGCGGCGCAGAGCACATCATGTCCTCGGTGCCCACCCACTCTCGCAACGCCAACCGCACCTTCGCCCGCCTCGGCTTCGCACCGCAGACCACGCGACGGGTGGCGCCGACGAGCCTGCTGATGCGACGCCTTCGCGGGGGCCAGGCCTCGCCGCTGGAGAACCTCATGCTCAACCGTCGCCGGTCCCTGCGGGCGCGCGGGCGCCGTGAGGACGCCGCGCTCTCCAGCTGAGTGCTCAGACGCGCTGCTCTCGCAGCATGCATGTGAGGCGCGCCGTGCAGATGAGTCGGTCGTCGTCGTCGGTGACCCGGATCGCGTAGGTCGCCAGGCTGCCCCCGCGGTGGACCGCCTTTGCGATCGCATGGACGGAGCCGGTTCGCACCGATCGGTGATGACTGCAGTTGAGCTCGATGCCCACCGCGATCCGGCCCGGCCCCGTGTGCGTGGCGGCCGCCACCGAGCCGACGGTCTCGGCGAGCACGGCACTCGCGCCACCGTGCAGGAGGCCGTAGGGCTGGGTGTTCCCCTGCACCGGCATCGAGGCCGTGACACGCTGCGGCGTGACCTCGTGTAGCTCGATGCCCATGCGTTCCATCAGGGTGCCGGTGAGGTCCAGGTCGGCAAGAGCGGTGGGTCGAGCAGGTGCCGGGGGAGTCTTGGGCGTCGGTACGTCGTCGCTGGTCACGGGTTCTCCGGTCGGTGGGCGTCAGGTGTCGCTGGGAGGCTGTCTGTGCCGCCCCCTAGGCTGCCACCTGTGAGCCGACTGCTGCTTCTCGACGGACATTCCCTCGCTTACCGTGCCTTCTTCGCGTTGCCTGCGGAGAACTTCTCGACGAGCACCGGGCAATACACGAACGCGGTCTACGGATTCACGTCGATGCTCATCAACTTGCTGCGCGACGAGGAACCCACTCACATCGGGGTCGCCTTCGATCTGTCCCGTCAGACGTTCCGTACGCAGGAGTACTCCGAGTACAAGGCGACCCGCTCGGCGACCCCGGAACCCTTCAAGGGCCAGGTCGCGCTCGTCCAGGAGGTGCTCGACGCCCTGCGCATCCGACACGTCTCCATCGAGGGCTTCGAGGGCGACGACATCATCGCGACCCTGACCGCGCAGGCGAGCTCGGCCGGCATCCAGGTGCTCATCGTCTCGGGGGACCGTGACGCCTTCCAGCTGGTGTCACCGACGACGACGCTGCTCTACCCGGTCAAGGGGGTCTCGGAGCTCGCGCGCATGACGCCCGCAGCCGTCGAGGCCAAGTACGGCGTGGCCCCCGATCGCTACAGCGACCTGGCCGCCCTCGTCGGGGAGACCTCGGACAACCTGCCGGGAGTCCCGGGCGTGGGGCCCAAGACCGCGGCGAAGTGGCTTGGACAGTACGGCGACCTGCAGATGCTCGTCGCGCAGGCCGATCAGATCAAGGGGAAGGTGGGGGACTCTCTGCGTGCCCACCTTGGCCAGGTCCTGACGAACCGTCACCTCAACCAGCTGATCTGCGACGTCGATCTGCCGGTCACGGTCCCCGAGCTCGAATGGGAGGGCTGGGATCGCGACGCCGTTCACACGGTCTTCGATGGTCTGCAGATCGGCTCCCAGATGCGGGAGCGACTCTTCGCGCTGCGGGCCGAAGAGCCGGAAGCGCAGGAGGGCTTCCACGTCGCCGGTCAGCGGCTCGCCGCGGGGGAGCTGGCGCCATGGCTGGCGATCCACGCGCTCGCCGGCACCCGTGCAGGCCTGCACACGATCGGTAGCTGGGCGCGCGGTCAGGGAGACGTCGACGCCCTGGCGGTGGCGGTCGAAGGGGATGCCGCCTATGTCGACATCAGCGATCTCACGCCCCAGGACGAGGACGCCCTCGCCGCGTGGCTCGGCGACCCCGACAGGCCGAAAGTCCTCCATGACGCCAAGGGACAGCTGCACGCGCTCGCGGCGCGCGGTTGGGCCGTGCGCGGGGTGGTGGGGGATACCGCGCTCGCGGCGTACATCGCGCGTCCGGACCAGCGCTCCTACGACCTGGCCGATCTCGCCCTGAGTTATCTCAAACGCGAGCTTCGGACCGAGCCCAAGGGTGGTGGGCAGGCGATGCTCGACATCGGTATGGCCCAGGATGAGGAGGCCGATGCCGCGATGCTCAGGGCCAGCGCCGTGCTCGACTTGTCGGTCACCCTCGATGACTGCCTCGCCGAGACCGGGCAGAGCTCGCTGCTCACCGACGTCGAGCTGCCGCTCGTCGGTATCCTCGCGGCCATGGAGCAGACCGGGATCGCGGTCGACAGCGAGCAGTTGTCGGCGCTGGAATCCGATTTCGCGGGCAAGGTCGCCCAGGCACAGGCCCAGGCATGGGAGGCGATCGGTGGCCAGCAGGTCAACCTGGGGTCGCCCAAGCAGCTACAGATCGTCCTGTTCGACACCCTCGGCCTGCCCAAGACGCGCCGGACCAAGACCGGGTACACGACGGACGCTGAGGCGCTCGCTGACCTCTACGCCAAGACCGAGCACCCCTTCCTCGAGGCGCTCCTGCGGCACCGCGATGCGACCCGGCTACGGGTGACGGTCGAGGGGCTCATCAAATCGGTCGGCGACGACGGTCGGATCCACACGACCTACGTGCAGAACATCGCAGCGACAGGCCGGCTCTCGTCGACGGACCCGAATCTGCAGAACATTCCGATCCGCACAGAGGAAGGGCGCCGGATCCGCGACGTCTTCGTCGTCGGCAAGGGCTACGAGACGCTCATGTCGGCCGACTACAGCCAGATCGAGATGCGCATCATGGCGCACCTGTCCGGCGATCCGGGGCTCATCGAGGCCTTTCGGACCGGTGAAGACCTGCACCGTTTCGTCGGGTCGCGCGTCTTCGGCGTCGAGCCCGGGGACGTGTCGCCCGCGCAGCGAGCCAAAATCAAGGCGATGTCCTACGGGCTGGCTTACGGGCTGTCCGCCTTCGGGCTGTCTCGGCAGCTGGGGATCGCCACCGGTGAGGCGTCCGGTCTCATGGACGGCTACTTCGACCGGTTCGGCGGCGTTCGCGACTACCTGCAGGAGGTCGTGGTCACGGCCCGACAGACCGGCTACACCCAGACGATGCTCGGGCGTCGCCGCTACCTGCCAGACCTCAACAGCGACAACCGTCAGCGGCGCGAGATGGCCGAGCGGATGGCGCTCAACGCGCCGATCCAGGGCTCGGCCGCAGACATCATGAAGGTCGCGATGCTGCTCGTCGACACGGCGCTGCGGGAGGCCGACGCGCACAGCCGCGTCCTCCTGCAGGTCCATGACGAGCTCGTTATCGAGGTCGCTCCGGGGGAGGTCGAGCAGGTCGAGGCCATCGTCCGCGAGCAACTGGGCGGAGCCGTCGAGATGGATGTGCCCCTGGAGGTCCACATCGGTCTCGGCCGCAGCTGGCACGACGCCGAGCACTGAGTCGCACCGCACCACCACCACCCGCCTCCTGGCGGGTGGTCGGAGGCTGGGTCAGGACAGGCCGACGATCTCGCCGCTTTCGTCGATGTCGATGCGCTCGGCGCCGGGATGGCTGCCCAGACCGGGCATCGTGCGCATCGTGCCGGCGATCGCGTAGACGAAGCCAGCACCGGCGGCGAGACGCACCTCTCGGACGGGCAGCCGCCAACCGGTGGGCGAGCCCAGCAGCTTGGGGTCCGAAGAGATCGAAAGGTGTGTCTTGGCAATGACGACGGGTAGGCCGTCGTAGCCCAGCTCGGTGAAGCGGGCTAGGTCGCGACGCGCCTGGGGCGTGTAGTCGACCCCGTCGGCGGCATAGACCCGAGTGGCGACCGCCTCGATCTTCTCGTCCAGAGGCTGATCCCATTCGTAGGTGAAGCGCAGTTCGCTGGGGTGCTCGCAGGCTCGTCGGACCGCCTCGGCCAGCGCTGCGGCCCCTTGGCCACCGTCCCGCACGTGCGTACTCACGGCGACCTCGGCGCCGGCTTCGCGCGACAGCTGCGCGATGGCGTCGTGCTCACTTCCATGGTCCCCGGGGAAAGCGTTGATCGCCACGACAGGGCTGATTCCGAAG
>JAUNUZ010000130.1 GCA_030537915.1 Micrococcales bacterium | reverse complement strand
GTCGAACTACCTCCACCCTGCACAAGGGCACCTAAAGGGACACTAAAGAGCAACGCGGGCGCGCCGCCGGCGCGACCGGCGAGCGAAGGGGGGTGCATGTCACGTCCACGATGGTCGTTGCGTCGGCGGGTAATGGTCGAATCACTCACAGCCCTCATCGTTGTCATCGCGCTCGGACTGGCGGTGTTCTCCTTCGCCCTGGAACGCATCCTCACCGGCGTGGCCGAGGCCGATGCCCGAGGCCAGGTCGATGAGATCTCCGAGCTCGTCGAGCACGGCCAGCTCACCCCGGAGCGGATGAGCGAGGAGGTAGCCAGCCACGGTTCGATCACGCAGATTCTCGACGGGACCGGACGCGTGCTTCAAGCGTCGCCGGCGAGCGCGAGGTCGCAACCGCTCGTGCAGCTGAACCCCGCCGTCGGAGTGACGCAGGTGGTGCACATCGACAATGCGCCGGCCCGGGCTCCGCAACCGTGGATGGTCGTCGCGCGCGGCGTCCACCCGGCCGTCGCCGCCCCCGGCCAGACCACCGACCTCGTCGTGCTCGTGGCTGCACCGCTCAAAGGCGAGTCGGCGATGGTGCGCACGACGCTGTGGTGGTTCGCCGGGTCGGCGGGCGTGCTGCTCTTGGTCGTCGGCTTCCTGCAATGGCGCGGCATTGCGGCCGCTCTCGAGCCGGTGCGCCAGATCACCCAGGAGGTCGATGAGATCCGCCATGCGCGCAGCACGCGCCGGGTCACCCAGCCCAGCACCGACGACGAGATCGCCCACCTCGCCGACGTCATGAATCAGATGCTCGCCCGGCTCGACCGCGCCGATGAGGTGACGCGTCAGTTCCTGTCGAACGCCTCACACGAGTTGCGGAGCCCGCTGACGACGATCCGGGCCGTCATCGAGGGAGAGAGCAGCCCGGCAGGCAGCCGCGCCCACGAGCGTGACCAGGTCATCCGCGCGGAGGTCCTGCGGATGCAGCGCCTGGTCGAGGACCTGCTCACCCTCGCCAAGGCCGACGACGCCGGCCTCGACCTGGCGCACGTCGAGGTCGACCTCGACGGCGTCGTGGAGCAGGAGGTGAGCCGACTACGCGCCACGACTGCAACGACTCCCCTTGCCATCCGCGCCACCATCGACGCGGCCCGCGTCCTGGGTGACGAACACCGACTCGCCCAGGTGCTGCGAAATCTCACCGACAACGCCGTCCGGCACGCCCGCCAGGTGATCGACATCCGGCTCTGCATCGACGGTAAGAACGCGGTCCTGACGGTTGACAACGACGGAGCGCCGATCGCCGAGGCGCGGCGTTCCGCTGTCTTCGAGCGGTTCGTCCGCCTCAGCGCGGCACGCGAGCGGGACCACGCGGACTCGCCGGGCGGAAGCGGCCTCGGGCTCGCCATCTCCCAGGTGATCGTCGAGCAGCACGGGGGAACCATCGCCACTGGCGAGACGACGGGCGGCAACTGCCGCTTCGAGGTGCGCCTCCCGCTTGCCTGCGACTACCTCGAGATGGGCTCCGAGGCGGCCTCGACGGCCGGGACGATGCGGTACCCGGCCCCGCGCACCGTCTCAAGCGAGACGACCCCGAAGGCGTCGTCGATCTTCCGTCGCAAGTAGCCGATGTAGACCTCGACGATGTTATCGCTGCCGTCAAAGGCGGGGTCCCAGACGTTGTCGCGGATCTCCGACTTGTGCACGACGTCGCCGCCCCGGCGCATGAGGACGTGCAGCACGGCGAACTCCTTCGCGGTGAGCGAGATGGGGTGACCGCCGCGGCTCACCCGCCGGGTGTTGGGGTCGAGCATCAGGTCACCGATCTCCAGGACCACCGGCCGCGGGGGCGCCCCGCGACGCACCAGGGCCCGCAGGCGCGCCACCAGCACGGGGAAACTGAACGGCTTCGTCAGGTAGTCGTCGGCGCCGAGCTCGAAGGCGTCGGTCTGGTCGTACTCGCCGTCCTTGGCGGTGAGCATGATCGCCGGGGTCCACACCTGGAGCGCGCGCAGGTTACGCAGGACGTCGTAGCCGTTGCGGCCGGGCAGCATGATGTCGAGTACGAGCACGTCGTAGGTGTGCTCGGTGGCCATCCACTGACCGTCGACGCCGTTGTGGGCGACCTCCACGACAAAGCCTTCGGCGACGAGCCCGCGCCGGATGCCCTCCGCGAGCTGTGCTTGATCCTCGACCAGCAGAACACGCATCCCGCTCTCCCTTCGGCCCCACCCCATCGTGTCTGTCCGCCGGCCGAGAAATGATGAGCGGGGCCGGTGCGTCACCTGTGAGTCGGCGGGTTACCGCCTCAGCTGGCGACGCCCGCCTGCACGAACGGGGGCTTGGTCACCGTTGCGGCCACGTCCCGACCGCGCACGTCGACGACGACCGCGTCACCGGCCTTGGCACCGCGATCGAGCAGGCACAGGCCGATGCCCTTGCGCAGCGTCGGCGACATCGTGCCCGAGGTGACGACGCCGATGTGAGTGCCCTGGGAGTTCTTCACGACGTTGTCCTTGCGCGGGATGCCGCGGCCGTCGACGAGCAGCCCCCAGGACAGCCGGCAGGTCTTGGCCGCACGCTGCTCAGCCAAGACGGCCTTGCCCCAAAAGGACGGCTTGTCCCAGCCGACGGCCCAGCCGGCCCGCGCCATGTTCGGGGTGATGTGCAAGCCCAGCTCGTTGCCGTGCAGGGCGTAGCCCATCTCCGTGCGCAGCGTGTCGCGAGCGCCCAGACCGCACGGCAGCCCCTCGAACGGAGCCATCGCGGCGATGAGTTCGTCCCACACGGCGAGGGCGTCGCCGGTCGGGACGACGAGCTCGAAGCCCCTCTCCCCCGTATAGCCGGTCCGACACACGATGACCGGCGACCCGTCGCGGTCGACCTGTGCGAAGGACATGTAGCCCAGATCGGTCGGCAGCCCCAGGGCTTCCACGACCTGCGGGCCCTTCGGGCCCTGCACGGCGATGATCGCGTAGTCGTGCTGCAGGTCCCTCACCTGGACGCCCTCAGGGGCCTTGGCCTGCAGGCGTCTGACGACCTCGGCGGTATTGGCCGCGTTGGGGATAAGGAAGATGTCGTCGTCCGCCACGTAGTACTGGATGAGGTCGTCGACGACACCGCCGGTCTGCTCGTCGCAACACATCGTGTACTGTGCCTGCCCGGGGCCGATCTTGCTCAGGTCGTTGGTGAAGCAGGCGTTCACGAAGTCGACCGCTGCACTGCCGGAGACCCGCGCCTTGCCCAGGTGACTGACGTCGAAGATCCCGACCCGCTCGCGCACGGCCGCGTGCTCGCGCAGCACGCCGCCGCCGGGGTATTCGATGGGCATCTGCCACCCACCGAAATCTGCCAACTTGGCGCCCAGTGCGACGTGGCGGGCATGCAATGGGGAGGTCAGGGGCTCTGCTGAGGTCATGATCGCCACGCTAGCGGGCCGGGGCGCGCTCGCGGCGCGAGTTCCTGGTGCAAGCTCGGACACCAGCCCCTGGTGACACTCCCGCGGCTATTCTCGCCATGACCGCCCGCGGGCTGCACGCGTGGCTGCGCGCGGGAACCCCCGATACGAAACGAGGACCCTCGTGCCCAATCTGGCACTGTCCACGATGACACCGCAGGACGCCGACGCCGATTCGCTCGCCGTCTTCGTCGGCCAGGGCGACGGGGACGACCCGAGTCCACGGCTCCTCGACGGCGGCAGGCTCCCCCCGGCGGCCGTGGCCGGGCTCCGCGATGCCATGCGCACGTTACGCGTCACCGGGAAGGCCGACGAAACCGCCCGGATCACGGGTACCCCCGGTCTACGTGTGCCCCTGGTGGTGCTCACCGGGGTCGGTGCCGCGCCCAACCCCGCTGCCGGTGGCACGGTCGGCGAAGATGACCTCGACGCCACCGCCTTCCCGCCCGAGACCCTGCGGCGCGCGGCCGGTGCCGCTTCCCGGGCGTGCGCCGGCAGGCCACACCTGGCGGTCCTCATGCCGGATCTCAGCCCCCGCGCGCTGCGCGCCATCGCCGAGGGGGCAGCGCTCGGCGCCTACCGGTTCGTCGAGCACCGCGGCGCCAAGGCCGTCCAGGCCATGGCCAAGGACGCGCCCGTGGCGCAGGTCGACCTCCTCGTCACGGCACAGGAGTCGGGCACCAAGCCAGCCGAGGAGGCCAACAGCCAGGCCGCGCAGGCGGTTCAGGCCGCGCAGATCGCGGCGGCCGAGCAGGCGTGGGCCCGTGACCTGGTCAACTCGGCCCCGAATTCGCTCTATCCGCAGTCGTTCGCCGACGCGGTGAGCAAGCACGCCCCGCCCGGCGTCGCCGTCGACGTGATGGATGAGGTCGCGCTGGTCGAGGGTGGCTTCGGCGGGATCGTCGGGGTCGGGCAGGGATCGGCCCACTCGCCCCGGCTGGTGACGATGGCCTACGCCCCCAAGGGGGCGCAGGTCCACCTGGCTTTTGTGGGCAAGGGCATCACCTTCGACTCCGGCGGCCTGTGCATCAAGCCGGGCAAGAGCATGATCACGATGAAGTGCGACATGGGCGGCGCGGCCGCGGTCGCGGCCGCCGTAGCCGCGATCGCGCAGCTGAAGCTGCCGGTGGCCGTGACCGGTTACCTGTGCCTCGCCGAGAACATGCCCGGCTCCAACGCGCAGCGCCCCGGCGACGTCGTGACGATGCGGGACGGCCAAACGGTCGAGATCATCAACACCGACGCCGAGGGCCGGCTCGTCATGGCCGACGGCATAGCGCTGGCTGCCGAGAAGGACCCTGACGCGATCATCGACGTCGCCACGCTCACCGGGGCCGCGATGGTCGCGCTCGGCTCGCGCACGGCCGCAGTCATGGCCAACGACGACGAGCTGCAGGGCGACCTGACGAGCGCGGCGACGAGCGTCGGGGAGTCGGTGTGGCCGATGCCGATCACCGAAGAGATCCGTGCCGGGATGGACTCGCTCGTGGCGGACATCTCGCATATGGGCGGGGACACCGGCGGCGCGATGACCGCAGCGGCGTTCCTGCGCAATTTCGTCGGCACTCGCGCCGACGGCCAGGACACCTCGTGGGGCCACCTCGACATCGCCGGCCCGGCCTATAACGAGCGGGTTCCGCACGGCTACACGCCCAAGGGCGGCACCGGCTTCGCGACGCGGACACTCGTGGCTTTCGCGCAGGCCCGCGCGCAGGAGCAGTAGCCGAGTCCGCAGGCAGCCACAACGCCGGCGCGCCCGCCCAGGGCCGCCGGCGCTGTGCTGCTCTGCACCGGTCGGATCAGCGCGGTCGGCGACCGGCAACGAGTTGGGGCCGGTGACGAGTTCAGTTGGGGCCGAAGCGCGCCGATAGGTCAGGTGGCATCGACTGCCCCGTGGTGTGCGGGGGCCGTCGCCCCCCGCCGCCGATCAGGAGAGCCAAGCCCTGTGAGCACGACGATCGAACCCGCCACGTCGCTTGGGCAGCCCCGCCGAGGTGGCCGTCCCCGTCGCCTGCACGCCCTGGACGGGCTGCGGACGATCGCGGTCCTGCTCGTCCTCGCTTATCACGTCAAGCTGCCGGGGATGCACGGCGGCTTCCTCGGTGTCGACATCTTCTTCGTCCTCTCAGGCTTCCTCATCACCTCCTTGCTCGCTAAGGAGATCGCTCATCGCGGTCGCGCCCATCTCGGTCAGTTCTGGATGCGGCGCGTGCTGCGCCTGTTGCCGGCATCTCTGCTCGTCATCGGCGCCGTCCTCATCTGGGCGGCCTTTTGGGCCCCGCCCCTGGAGCGCGGCGAGGTCGGGATCGACGCGCTGTGGTCCCTGCTCTATGTGGCGAACTGGCGCTTCATCGCGACCTCAAGCTATTTCGCCGACGACGGCACGACCTCGCCGCTGCAACACATCTGGTCGCTCGCGGTCGAGGAGCAGTTCTACCTGATGTGGCCGCTTTTGCTGGCGATCCTGGCGGCTCCCGCCGTCGCCCACCTGCGCCCCCGGCCCGGGGCGCCGGCCGACTCGGCGCTGCGGGCCGAGCGGACCGTGCGGCGGCGCAGGGCCGTGAGCGCGATCGCCTGCACCACCGCTGTGACGCTTGCCGGAGTGTCGGCGGTGTTGCTCGCCTGGCGCTACGACCCCACCGCCGCCGACCGCTCCTACATGGGCACCGACACCAAGGCGTTCGAGCCGCTGCTGGGGGCTGCGGCCGCGGCCCTGGTACTGCGCCCCCGCGTGCAGGGCTGGGTCGCGCAGCACGCCCAACCCCTGATCCTCTTCGGGCTCGCCTCGATCGTCGCCGGGGTAGCCCTGCTCGGCGGCCAAGTCGCGCCGCAGGCGGCCTACTTCCGCGGCGGCGCCGTCGCCTTCGCCCTCGCTATCGCGGTGCTCTGTGCCGCCACGAGCCTGTCCGACCGGCGGCGCGGGCTGCCGCTTCTCCTCGGTTCGACGCCGGTCGCCTACCTCGGACGCATCTCCTACGGGGTCTACCTGTGGCACTGGCCGCTGTGCGTGTGGATCATCGGCGACCGGGACTTCGACGCGATCGCAGCGCTGGCGGTGCTGGGGTTGACGGTTCTCGCGGCTGCCGCCTCCTACCACCTCGTGGAGCACCCGATCCGGACCGGCCGGCTGTGCACCGCGCGACCGCGCCTGGTGCTGCCCCAGGTGGCCGCCGTCGTCGGCGTAGTCGTCCTGATGACCAGCCAGCTCGGTGGATCCCCCCTCAACACCGTCGTCCCCGCCGCCGCCGCGGCGCCGCTGCCGTCGGCGACACAGGGGAGTGAGCCCGCGGCACACACAATCCTGGTCGTCGGCGACTCGGTGATGCGCCGGCTCGCCCCGCAGCTCGCGCAGACCGCCGCGGACCGCGGCCTTGTGATCGCTTCGGCGGCTCGCGGCGGGTGCTCGGCGCTCGACGTCGTCGTCGTCGACGGCTCGGGGACCCC
>JAUNUZ010000129.1 GCA_030537915.1 Micrococcales bacterium | reverse complement strand
GGCCGCGAAGAGCGGGATCTCCACCTGCGAAGTCTGCCCTCCCCGCGGCGTTCTCGCCAGCGCTTCGGAGTGTTCGGACGGCGGGCGCCCGGGTGCTGTTCGCAGGCGTGCCGGTCTGCTACCGCGGCGTTGCCGCGAGCCCTTCCGCGCTGCGCATGAGCGCGTCGAGGTGGTCCGGTGTCGGGACCTCGAGGTCATCTGGCCGCGGCAGGATCGTTCCCGCCGTGGAGCCCAACGGATGCGCCGGCTTCTGGGCACGCGTGTCGCAGTCGCCTCGGATGACCGCCAGTGCTTCCAGAGCCTCCTGCTCGCAGGCCGGCTGGCCGAGGTCCGCAGCGAGTGCAGCCGCCCGCAAGACCAACTCCGGGGCGGCATCCGCCCCGGCATCCAGCCGGCATAGGCACAGGTTGACGACACACCGCGCTACGGTCGGGCAGTCGCCGAGCTCGATGGCCTGGCGCAGGGCCTGGGCTGTCAGGGCCGCCGCGGTGTGCGGATCGCCACACGCTCGATGCAGCTCGCCGAGGTTGCCGGTGAGGGCCACCTCGGCCGTCCGATAGCCGATCGAGCGGGCCGTCTCGAGTGCCGTCACGAGCTGCGCCGCGGCCTCCTCGATCTCTCCTAGTTCCAGCTGCCAGCGAGCGAGTTCGTTCCCGGTGTGAACCAACAACCGGCGATCCCGACTGCGCAGGGCCCGCTGGTGTGCTTCTCGGGTCAGCGTGTTGGCTCGATCGGGGTCACCGCGCGACAGGGCGACAAGAGCGAGATTCACCAGAGCCGAGGCGACCAGCGCGTCCAGATTGCAGCGCTCGGCCAAATCGAGCTGCTGATGTGCGACCCGCTCGGCCTGCGTCACCTGAGCGTGATCGAGGTGGGCGAACGCCAGGCGATCCAGGGCGTCACACGCCCCTTGGAGGTCCCCGAGTCCCTCCAACTCTGCGGCTGCCTCCCTCAGGAGCGCGATGGCCTGCGCGAACCGGGTCGTCGGTAGCAGCAGCGCCCCCAGCTCCCGTCGCGCATGTGCCTGCACGCGGGCCTGTTGTGGGTCCGATCGGCCGCCCGCGGCGATGTCGTGCCCGGCTTCGCCTACGCGGTTCGCACCGGGGCCCGGGACCGTCGCCAGAGCCTGCATGAGCAACGCCTGGGCCTCCTCGCGTCGTCCGAGCAACCCGAGCACGGCGGCCTGGCGGACGAGCAGATCCGCTCGGGCGGTGCCGTTCTCGCTCTCGATCGCCGCGAGACGATTGAGGTGGGCCAGCGCGGTGTCGGTCGCATATTCGCGCTCTGCGGCGAGCGCGGCAGCGCCGATCCACCGGCGCTGCTTGGTGACGTTCGTGGAGTGACCGTAGTGGTGGGCCAGCAGCTCGACGTGCTGGGGATCCGCGGCCACGCCATGGCCGTCCGCGTGGTCATCCGTGTGGTCGGCTGCCTCCAGGCAGCGACCCGCCGCCTCGTGCAGGCGCGCTCGCACGGCGAGGCTGATCGTCGAGTAGGCGACATCGTGGACCAGCGGATCGTTGAACGCATAGCTCAGGCCGTCGGAGCCGCGCTCGATGAGCCCGGTGAGCGAGGCCGGCCACGGGTCGACGTCGATTCCCGCGGCTTCGGCGCAGGCCCGCAAGATGCTCAGCGAGGACTCGCGGCCGGCCACGGCGGCCACGTGCGCCAACGACTGACCATGCGACCCGAGGCGGTCCAGGCGGGCCAGGACCACGCGCCGAAGGTCGGGCGGGAGCTGCTCGTCTGCGGGGGCGACGCCGGATTCTCGCGTCCACTGCGCGAGGTGCCAAAGGAAGAGCGGATTGCCGCCGCTGCGCGCGGCGACCACGCCCAGCCAAGGATGCCCCGGACCGAGCAGCCGGGCCGCTAACTCCCGAGTGGCGTCACTGTCGAGGGCGCCGAGCTCGAGCTGTCGAACAGCGACTCCCGGTGCATCCAGCCAGCTCAACGGTGTACGAGCGGCGGCGACGAGGATGACGGGCAGGCTTTGGGTCAGTTGGGCCACATCGCAGAGCAGCGCTCTGGAGAGCTCGTCCAGGGCATCCGCGTCGTCCATGAGGATCGTCAGTGGACCGCGGTCGCGACAGGCGCGCGTGAGCTGATCCAACAGCAGTCGTCGGGTCGCCGCGGCGCGATCTGCCGGAGACAGGCGAGCTGTGGCCACGGTTTCGGGCGCGACGAAACCCAGGGCGTTCGCCAGAAGCGGTGTCAACTCATGATGTGGACCGCCAAGGTCTACACCCAGACTCTCGAACTGATCGTGCGGTCCATGAGGCTCAATGCCACCGGGAGCCGGGATGAGAGCCAAGAAGACGCTGCGCCAGGGCAGGTACGGCGCGCGGGCGCCAAGAGCGTCGCCGGTGCCCGTGACGACCGGCCCGGGCAGGTGCGAAGCCATCAGCCGTAGGAGATGGCTCTTGCCGATGCCGGGCTCGCCCGTGACGAGGACGACGCGTCCCGACCCCGCTCCGGCGGGGGCCGCGAGGTCTCTCAGGAGCGCCAGGTCACCGTTGCGTCCGAAGCCTGGCTCGAGGTCGGATGCCCGCGATGGGTGTGGGTGCGCGTCCGCGCTCCGCAGTACCGTGAAGGCTTCCTGGGACGGGCGACCCTTGAGCGCGACCTTCCCGAGCGAGTCCGGCCAGAAGTGGCCGTCGTCACGACATCCGCGGGCGGTGGTGGAGTCGAGGCGGACTTGGTGTGCCCGCGCGCCACTCGCCAACCGGGCGGCGTGGTTGACCGAGTCGCCGACGACGACGTACTCGCGATGGGCGGGACCTCCGAGCTCGGCACAGAACGTCTCACCCGTGGCAACCCCGGCCCGGGCGGCCAATCCCCGGTCCCGCGCGAGGTCCATGAGGTCGAGGCAGCACGCAACCGCGCTGCCGACGTCGTCCGGACGGCTTCGGGGGGCCCCGAAGCCCATGACCAGCGTGTATTCCTGCGCGGCTCCTTCGATCTGGCGCAGGTCGCCTCCATGGCCCGCGATGATCGCCTCGGCCTCCCCGAGCACATGACGCACCAGGGGTAGTTCAAGGCCGGCGCAGTCGATGTGCGCGAAGGCCGTCGTCACGACGCGGTGCTGGGAGTGCATCGCGGACGCGCTCGGAGGCCTTCCGGGGAGACAGTCCGGGCCGTCGAGGGCGCGCGGGTAGGGGGCGGGTGCTTCGCTGACGCGCGGCTCGATGACGCGCGCCGTCCACGACGCGAGCCCGCGGCCGGCCGGCGCCCGCTCCTGCGCCGCACGTGCTGCGTCGGCAGCTGGCCCGGTGAGCGCGACGTACCGGCGAATCGGGCCCGCACCGAACTCGACCTCGAGGAGGCGGACCTGCCCGCAGCCCAACCCGACGCGGAAGGTCGCAGCTGGATCGTCCTGCGCCCGTGTCGAATCCACTACGGCGAGGATGTCCCGGGCCGCCTGCCACCCCCGCTGCCGTGTCCCCCGCTCCGAACCGTCGGTGAACATCGCCGTAATCGCGTCTCCGGCGAAACCGACGACCCGGCCGCCGCGGTCCGTGATAGCGGACGTCATCTGCGCGAAGAGGGCGTCGAGGAGGGCGTGCAACCGTTCGGTCCCGCGCTGCCCATCGCGGCTCATCGCCGTGACCAGCGGCGTGAAACCCACAAGGTCCGCCTGTAGGACCACCCCGGTGCGCGACGGCGAGCGCGGGCAGCCGTCGGATCCGCGCCTTCGCACGACTCATTCTGTCGGCTGGCTGATGCCTGGAGTGTTCCGAAGCCGACACAGCCATTGCCCCTGGCGCGGGGCGGATCGACTCTGAAACAAGCAACCTCGTCCCGAGGAGGCGCCAGATAGAACCGCCTGATGGTGAGGAGCCGAGCCATGCCGAACGTCATCCGCCGGACCAGCGATGCACGAAGGCGCCGTACCCGACTGGCGGCGAGCGTGGCGATCCTCGTCGTGACGGGTTCCGGCGCGGTTGCGCTGGTGACGTCGTCGCCGGCCTACGCCGGGTGGCAAAGTCTCGATCAGCGGGTCATCAACGTCGCGTTGGCGTGCCGTGACGGGATCCGTTTCGAAGCCGGCATCGTGACGTCGCAGGGAGCTCCGCCCGCTACCTCGGACTATCCGACGGTCTTCAAGATGGCCAGCCCGGCCCTCGGCCCAGGCAAACCTTGGGATGAGCGCCGCGTCGTCGCGCGACAGTCCATCGTCATCCCCAAGCTAGGCGCGCCAGTGACCGTGCCGCGTGACGCGAATCCCGCCGACACCATCATCCTGAGCCATCGGGGGCGCTACCTCGTCCCTGTGCAGACAGCCCGCCGGCCGCTGCCGGTCGGCTCAGCCGCGGTCACGCTGGGCGCTAGCAGTCCGAGCTACGCGACGGTCGCAGTGCGGGACTGCTATCTGTACGCACCGGTCGATGTCGTCCCGGGTAGGGCAAACAACCAGGTGCGAATCGGGGGCGTGGGACGCGCTGGCGAGGTCGTCGTCGCGCTGAAGAGCGCGTCCTACCTGCGCGCCGACCGACTCAACCCGCGCACCTTCCGCTTCGGTCCCGCCAAGGCGGCACCCCTGCGAAGTCGCGTCGCGGACATCAACGGTGACCGGCGACGGGACCTGGTCATGACGTTCAAGACCAGCGCTACGGGCCTGACCTGCCAAAGCACCTCCGCGGCGCTGGTCGGGCAGACGCGAACCGGTGAGCGCGTCGAGGGCCGTGACAAGGTCACTCCGGTCGGGTGCCCCCACTAGCCCGTGGGGAGACAGTCGGCGTGAGCGACTGCCGCCCGCCGGTCGATTCTCACCTGAAGCGATGCTCAACTGAAGACGACCGTGCGGTCGGTGTTGAGGATGACGCGGGAGTCGCAGTGCCACTTCACGGCGCGCGAGAGCACGTCGGCTTCGACGTCCTGACCGGCGCGCACGAGGTCGCTGGGGCCCATCCGGTGATCGACGCGGGTGACGTCCTGCTCGATGATCGGTCCCTCGTCAAGATCGGCGGTGACATAGTGCGCGGTCGCGCCGACGAGCTTGACGCCGCGCTCGAACGCCTGGTGATAGGGCTTGCCACCCTTGAAGCTCGGCAGGAACGAGTGGTGAATGTTGATGATCCGGCCGGACATCCGCTGGCACAGCCGGTCCGAAAGCACCTGCATGTAGCGCGCCAGCACGACGAGATCCACGTCGTGTTCCTCCACGAGCGCCATGAGCTCGTCCTCGGCCTGCGCCTTTGCATCCGCGGTGATAGGGATGTGGTGGAAGGGGATGCCGTAGGAGCGGGCCAGTGGCTCGAGGTCACGGTGGTTGGACACGATGGCCGGGATCGTCATGTTGAGGGCGCCGGTCTGCCAGCGAAAGAGCAGGTCGTTGAGGCAGTGCCCCGCCTTGCTCACCATGAGCAAGGCCCGGTACGGCGCCGTGGCGGACCATAGCTCCCACGTCATGCCGAACTCCTGCGCGATCGGTGCCATCCGCTCGCGCCATACCTGGACGGTGGCCTGGTCGGCCAAGCCCTCTGCGGCGCTGCCGACGCCCTCAGCGGCGCCGACCGCCTTCGTGTCCTCCACGGCGCTGAACCGGATCCGCATGAAGAAATAGTCCGAACGCGCGTCGTCGAACTGCTGGCTCTCCTCGATATTGCCGCCATTCTCGTAAAGCAGTCGCGTCACTCGCGCCACGATCCCCGGGCGGTCAGGGCAGGAGATCGTCAGCACGAATTCGGGCGGCGTCGAGCCATCGCCGGGGCAATCCTGGACGGGCTCGGCCCCCGGGACGGGGACCGGTACCGGAAGGGGGCCGGGCACCGGGGCCGCGGCGTCGCCGGCGGACTCTTGCGCGCGCCGTTCGGCGGCGTTCCTGACGGCGGCCATGGCGGCGGCGCCGGGGACAGGGTTCGTCACGTGCCCTCCTTCGTGAGTTGTGATGCGAATCGTGCAACGAGGTGCGAAATGCGCAACTGAGAGCGTAGTCGCGCGTGACCGGTGCGAACAGCGGGACGTATGGTTGCGTGATGCGGAACAAGGGGGACTCCACGGTTCAATCGGTGGATCGTGCCGTGCGCATCCTGGAACTCCTCGGTGAGTCCGGCGCCCTCGGTGTATCCGCCTTGGCCCGGCATCTCGGCGTGCACAAGAGCACCGCGAGTCGACTCGTCGCAGCCCTCGAACGCCGCCATCTGGTGGAGCAGGTCGCCGAGCGGGGTCACTATCGCCTCGGGGCCGGTATCCTCCGGCTGGCCGGAGCGACCGACGCGCGCTTGGACCTGGTTCACGAGGCGCGCGCCGTGTGCCGCCGACTCGCCGGCCAGACCCACGAGACGGTCAACGTCGCCGTCCTGTCGGCCGGCACCGCCCTCTACGTCGAGCAGGTCGCCGGGGGCACGCCGCACTCCAGCTACAACTGGGTCGGTCAGCGCATCCCCCTGCATGCGACCTCCAACGGCAAGGTCCTGCTTTGCGAACTCCCCCGTGAGGATCGCGAGGACCTCCTGCGCGACCTCGCGGCCTACACGCCCGCGACGGTGACCGACCCCGGCACCCTCCGGCGAGAGCTGGCCGACGCGCGCGAGCAGGGGTACGCCGTGGCCGCAGACGAGCTGGATATCGGCCTGACGGCGATGGCCGCCCCGATCCGCGACGTCAGCGGACAGATCATCGCCTCGCTCAGCCTGTCGGGGCTGACCTTCCGCTTCGACGAGGCGCGCCAGCACGAGCTGCTGCCAATACTGCTGGAGGGCGCGCAGGAGATCAGCGAGCGCATGGGATGGCGCGGGACGCACTCGAACGACGACGCTGCGGCCCCCGCAGCAGGTCCGCAAGGCGACGCGCAGCAGGGCGTTAGCATCCCTTAAGAAGGATCACGTCTGCGTTGCGAACGCGGCATAACCCTTGACCGTGCGGACCCACTGTCCGGAAGCTAGTTGCGC
>JAUNUZ010000128.1 GCA_030537915.1 Micrococcales bacterium | reverse complement strand
CCGCGCCGTCCGCGCCGTCCGCGACCTCCGCGGCTCGCACCGGTGGCGCAATGCCGCTCCCGCGCACCCTGCGTCCGGGCGGATCGGTGGATTTAGCGACCGTGCTCGGCCCGCTCACGCTGCCCAACCCGGTCATGACCGCCTCGGGCTGCGCAGCGAACGGCCCTGAACTGCAACGCTTCTTCGACATCAGCCAGGTTGGGGCGTTCGTCACCAAGACCGTGCTCGCGCAGCCGCGCTCGGGTCGTGGCACGCCTCGGATGGCCGAGACCGAGTCCGGCATGCTCAATTCGATCGGGCTGCAAGGCCCCGGGATCGACGCCTTCGTCAACGCCGAGCTTCCGTGGCTCCTGTCCGCCGGAGCTCGGGTCATCGTCAGCATCGCAGGCAACGACCCTCGCGAATTCGCCGCCGTCGCCAAGACGCTCGTCGAGAGTCAGGCCTTCGACGCGGCAGTCGGGGTCGAGGTCAATATCTCCTGCCCGAATGTCGCCAATCGGGGGCTCGTCTTCGCCTGCGACCCCGCCGCGACGACCGAGGTCATCGACCGGGTACGCACGCACGTCCCGCCGGGCATTCCGATCCTCGTCAAGCTCAGCCCCGACGTCACCGACATCGTCGCGATCGCGCGCGCCGCGGTCCACGCGGGCGCCGACGCCCTCGTCATGATCAACACCCTGCTGGGGCTCGAGATCGACACGACGACGATGCGGCCGGCCCTCGCGGGCATCACTGGCGGGCTCTCGGGGCCGGCGATCCGTCCGGTGGCCCTGCGTGCCGTCTGGCAGGTCTACGCCGCGATGGAGGCAGGCTTGCTGCCCAAGCGGCCGATCGTCGGCGTCGGCGGCATCCGCACCGGAGCCGACGCGCTGTCTTTCCTGGCCGCCGGCGCAAGCGCCATTCAGGTGGGGACTGCCATCTTCAACGACCCGCACGCCCCGATCCGCGTTCGTGACGAGCTCGGCGAGGAGTTACGCGTGCGCGAGATGGCAAGCCCTGCGGACGTCGTCGGCATCGCCCACACCCGCATTCCGGGGCATTCCCGATGACAGCGCTCGACCCCGCCGCGGCTGGCCCGGGCTCGGTGCCTTCCCAGCCTTTCGGCGCCCGCCTATCCGCGGCCATGGACACGCACGGCCCGCTGTGCGTGGGGATCGACCCGCACGCGGCTCTGCTGCAGGCCTGGGAGTTAGCGGACAGTGTCGCCGGCCTGGAGACCTTCGCAATGCGCTGCGTCGAGGCCTTCGCTGGTGAAGTCGCCTGTGTCAAGCCACAATCGGCCTTCTTCGAGCGCCACGGATCCGCCGGTGTCGCCGTCCTGGAGCGCGTCGTCGCGGCTCTGCGTGAAGCCGGCACCCTGTGTCTGCTCGACGTCAAGCGCGGTGACATCGGCTCGACGATGACGGGCTACGCCCAGGCCTATGTGGGGCAGGGTCCACTCGCGGCCGACGCGATGACGGTTTCGCCCTTCCTCGGTTACGAATCGCTGCGTCCGGCGCTGGATCTGGCTGCGCAGTACGGACGCGGCGTCTTTGTTCTCGCGCTCACCTCCAACCCGCAGGGGGGGGCGGTGCAGCACGCCGTGCCTAGCGACGCCGCAGTCGGGTCGCGTCGCAGCGTCGCCGGAGATGTCGTCGCCGGGGTGAGGGCCGATAACGCAGCGGCCGCCCGCGCGGGTCGGCTCGGGGACGTTGGCATGGTCATCGGGGCTACCGTCGCGCAGGACGTGCGCCGCCTCGGTCTCGACCTCGCCGCCGCCAATGCGCCCCTGTTGGCTCCCGGCGTCGGGGCCCAGGGGGGCTCGGGGCGGGGCCTGGCGCAGGCTGTCGGCGCAGCCCGCGTCAACATCCTCGCCGCGAGCAGCCGGGAGGTTCTGCGCGCCGGTCCCGACCGGGCGGCGCTGCGCAGCGCCGCCGGCGCTACCGCCGATCGCCTCGCCCTGGAGCTGCGCGGATGACCGACCCCCCCCAGACGTCCCAGCCGATCCCCCCGCCCGCGGAGCTGCTCGACCTACGGCGCAGCATCGACAACATCGACGCCGCCCTTGTCTATCTCCTGGCCGAGCGCTTCCGCTGCACCCAGCGGGTCGGCCACCTCAAGGCAGCTACCGGTTTGCCCGCGGCCGATCCCGACCGCGAGGCCAAGCAGATCGCGCGCCTGCGGGCGCTCGCTGAGACGGCCGACCTCGACCCCGCATTCGCCGAGAAGTTCCTCGCCTTCGTCGTCGAGGAGGTAATCCGTCACCATCGCGCGATCGCCGCTGGCGACGAGCCGACGTCCTGAGTCCTCTTGAGCATCCGCGGCATCGGGGCCCTCCCGTTGTGATCCGGCCGCGTCCGGACCGGTGGCGAGCCAGGATCTAAGGGAACAATGCCAGGTCATCGCCAGTTCGTCGTTGCGTCCACACACCCTGGTCGCTAGGTTCAGGTGGGAAACCGAACCGTGCAGGACGCCGGTGAGAGTTCGGGTCGCTACGACGCCGTCAACCCGTGCCGGATGCAGACCGAGGAGACATCGTGGCCCTACCCCAGCTCACACCCCAGCAGCGTGCTGACGCGCTCGAGAAGGCCGCCGCCGCTCGGCGTGAGCGAGCCGCGGTGAAGAATCGCCTCAAGTCCTCGCAGGGATCGCTTTCGGCGGTAGTCAAGGAGGGCAAGGCGAATGAGGTCATCGGCAAGATGAAGGTGTCCTCGCTGCTGGAGTCCATGCCTGGCGTCGGTCGCGTGCGCGCCCGCCAGATCATGGAGGAGATCGGCATCTCCGAGACCCGCAGAGTTCGCGGTCTGGGCGCCAACCAGATTGCGGCGCTTCTCGACCGCTTCGGTGAGGCCTGACATCCCCCTCGACCAATCGCCGCGCCCGGTCCGACTGGTCGTCCTTGCGGGGCCGACCGCCGTCGGCAAGGGCGCGGTCGCTGCGTGGATCCGCAAGCATCGGCCCGACGTATGGCTGTCGGTATCGGCGACGACCCGCCCGCCACGCCCCGGCGAGGTCGACGGGCGGCACTACCACTTCCTGTCCGACGAGGAATTCTCCCGCAGGGTCGCGGACGGAGAGTTCCTCGAGTGGGCCAGGGTGCATGGGCGCAACCGGTACGGCACCCTGCGCGCGCCCGTCGAGAGGGTCCACGCGGCCGGTACCCCGGCGCTGCTCGAGATCGACCTTCAGGGCGCGCGCCAGGTCCGGCAGACCATGCCGGAGGCGCTCTTCGTGTTCCTGGCGCCACCGAGTTGGCAGGAGCTGGTCCGTCGCCTCGTCGGACGCGGCACCGAGGACGAGGCCGAGCGAGAGGCCAGGCTTTCCACCGCCCGCGTCGAAATATCCTCCGCCTCGGAGTTCGACGTCGTCATCGTCAACGAGGATGTCCAGCAGGCCAGCGAAGAACTCGTATCATTGATGGGTGCGGCCAGCACGATGGCGCCGCAGACACCCGACTCGGGCTCATCGCAGGCCATCCGCTCCGAATGCTCGCAACCGCAGGCCATGCAGGATGAGACCGCCCCAGTGCAGTCGCCAAGCGCGTGACTGACGTCAGCACCTGATCCCCGACCGACCACAGAAGGCAGACCCAGTGTCAGGCACCATCGCCCACCCCGAGGGCATCACCAACCCCCCGATCGATGAGCTCCTCGAGGTCGCGGACAGCAAGTACGCCCTCGTCATCTACTCCGCCAAGCGCGCGCGTCAGATCAACGCCTACTACTCGCAGCTGTCCGAGGGCTTGCTGGAGTACGTCGGACCGCTCGTCGAGACCCAGATCCACGAGAAGCCGATGTCCGTGGCGCTGCGTGAGATCAACGAGCGGCTGCTGACCTCGACTCCGATCGAGGCCTGAGCGCCGTTTCATGAGCCGAATCGTGCTCGGTGTCGGAGGCGGTATCGCGGCCTACAAGGCCTGCTCGGTGCTGCGCCATTTCACCGAGACCGGGCACGACGTCACCGTGGTGCCGACGGACGCTGCGTTGCACTTCGTCGGCGCGGCCACCTGGTCGGCACTGTCCGGCCAGCCGGTGACGTCTGCGGTCTTCGACGACGTCCACGAGGTGCGCCACGTGCGCCTGGGCCAGGAGGCCGACCTCGTCGTCGTAGCTCCCGCTACAGCGGACCTACTGGCCAAGGCCGCTCACGGGCTCGCGGACGATCTACTGACGAACGTGCTGCTCACGGCCCAGGGTCGGGTGGTCTTCGCCCCGGCGATGCACACCGAGATGTGGCAACATCCGGCGACGGTCGCGAACGTGGCCACCCTGCGGGCCCGCGGCGTGCACGTCATGGATCCCGCCTCTGGGCGTCTTACCGGCACTGACAGCGGTCCCGGCCGGCTGCCGGAGCCGGAGGCGATCCACGCCTACTGCCTGAAGGTTCTGGGTGAGCTTGCGTCCGACCCGCCCCCGTGCGCCGTGCCGGAGCGTAGCGAGGGTCCACTGGCCGGTCTGCGCGTCCTCATCAGCGCCGGCGGGACGCGTGAGGCCCTGGACCCGGTGCGCTACCTGGGCAACCGCTCCTCGGGCAAGCAGGGCTACGCCTTGGCGCAGGAGGCCGCCGCCCGCGGTGCCGGGGTGGTACTCGTGTCGGCCAACGCTGATTCGTCACTGTCGGTCCCGGCCGATGTCGAGGTCATCCGTGTCGAATCGGCCCTCGACCTGCAGCAGGCGGTCGGCGCCCGCTTCGACGAGGCCGATGTCATCGTCATGGCGGCGGCAGTGGCGGACTTCCGCCCCGCGCACTACGCGGATGCCAAAATGAAGAAGTCGCACCAGGCCGGCCGAGAGAATGAAGCGCCGACGATCGAGCTTGTGCGCAATCCTGACATCCTCGCGGGGCTGGTCGCGCGGCGCGCGCAGTCGGGCATGGCGCGGCCGCTCATCGTCGGCTTTGCGGCGGAGACCGGCGATGCCGATGGTGACGTCATGCACCACGCTCGCGTCAAGCTCGCTCGCAAGGGGGCCGACCTGCTCGTGGCCAACGAGGTTGGGCGCGACAAGACCTTCGGGCGGGATGAGTCGACCGTGCACCTTCTCCATGCCGCGAGCCCAGCATCCGGCGCCGGCGGTCCCGCCGACGTGACCATCGGGCCCGCGCCCAAAATCGTGATCGCTGGGGGCATCTGGGACGCTGTCGGCGCCTTGCTGCTGCGCGGCTAGGAGGCTGCCGAACGCCAAGCCCGACCCTCCCGCCCACAGCGCCTGGGATGGTCCAGCCGCTGGGCAACGGAATCGGGGCTGCCGACGCGCACTAGAGTGAGGGCCGACTTTTCTCCCGTCACACACAAGTCACACACGAGGAGCCTTCGTGTCCCGTTTGTTCACGTCCGAGTCCGTCACCGAGGGTCACCCTGACAAGATCTGCGACCAGATCTCCGACGGCATCCTGGACGCCATGCTCGCCCAGGACCCCCACGCACGAGTCGCAGTCGAGACCATGGTGACCACCGGACTTGTGCACGTTGCGGGTGAGGTGGCCACGACGGGCTACGTCGAGATCCCGCGGGTGGTCCGCAAGACGATCATCGACATCGGCTACGACTCGTCCGTCAAGGGCTTCGACGGCAAGACGTGCGGCGTCCAGGTCTCGATCGGCGAGCAGAGCGCGGACATCGCCCAAGGCGTCGACACCGCCGTCGAGTCGCGCACAGGTGGCGTCGACCCGCTGGACAAGCAGGGCGCGGGCGACCAGGGCCTGATGTTCGGCTACGCCTGCAGCGACACACCCGAGCTCATGCCGCTGCCGATCCACCTCGCGCACCGGCTGGCGGAGCGGCTCACAGCCGTCCGCAAGTCCGGCCAGATGGCGTACCTGCGCCCGGACGGCAAGACCCAGGTGACGATCGCCTACGAGGACGACAAGCCCGTCCGTCTCGACACCGTCGTCCTGTCGACCCAGCACGCCGAGGACGTCAGCGTCGAAGCTCTGCTCCAGCCTGATATCGAGCAGTACGTCATCAAGCCGGTGTTGGAGGAGCTGCGCAGCTCGGGTGTCGAGCTCGACCAGGCCGGCCACCGCCTCTTCGTCAACCCGACCGGCAAGTTCGTCGTCGGTGGTCCGATGGGTGACGCGGGCCTGACCGGCCGCAAGATCATCGTCGACACCTACGGCGGGATGGCCCGCCATGGCGGAGGTGCCTTCTCCGGCAAGGACCCGTCCAAGGTTGACCGTTCCGCCGCCTACGCGATGCGCTGGGTCGCCAAGAATATCGTCGCCGCCGGTCTCGCCAGCCGCTGCGAGGTCCAGGTCGCCTACGCCATCGGCAAGGCGCAGCCGGTAGGCCTCTACGTCGAGACCTTCGGCACCGAGACCAAGCCGGTGGACGTCATCGTCAAGGCCATCGGCGAGGTCTTTGATCTGCGCCCCGGCGCGATCGTCGACCACCTCGACCTGCTGCGCCCGATCTACCAGGCGACGGCCGCCTACGGCCATTTCGGCCGCACGAGCGCGGGGACGCTTGCGAACGCGTTCACGTGGGAGCGCACGAACAAGGTCGAGGACCTGCAGCGCGCTGCAGGCTGAGACCTGCTGCCACTGCGTCGAGCACGTCGTCGGCGACGTTGTCGGTGCTGACATAGGCGTCCTGCTCGAGTCGGATCCCCGCGACGAAGGCGCTGCCCCGCAGCAACCCCCTCCCGCCCGCGAGGGTGCTGCGCGAGTCTTGTCGGTGGCGTGCGGTAGAACCGATGGCATGGACGAGGCTCGGGGCGGGACCGGTGAGGCGCGCCAGTTGGCGCTGCTGCGCGCTGTCCCGATCCGCAAGGCCGAGCGCACCCTGCCCTCGGATGCCGACCTGGCTGTCCACGATCCCGTGGTTCGGGTGGCGGTCGACGTGCCGCTCCCGCACCTGGATCGACCGTTCGACTACGCAGTTCCGAGCGCACTCGATGATCTCCTCAAGCCCGGGGTGCGGGTCAAGGTGCGCTTCGCC
>JAUNUZ010000127.1 GCA_030537915.1 Micrococcales bacterium | reverse complement strand
AGGCCCGCAGCGAGCGGATCGCCCTGGCCAACGAGACATGGACCGACCCCCGCGACGAGGGCTTGCTACCGGACGTCTACCTCGCCATGGGCCAGACCGCCGAGAACGTCGCGACTCTGCGGGGTGTCTCGCGGCTGCGACAGGACGAGTGGGCGGTGCATAGTCAGAACAAGGCGGAGCAAGCCATCGCAGAGGGTTTCTTTGCCCGCGAGATCACGCCGATCACCCTGCCCGACGGCTCGGTCGTCAGCACCGACGACGGCCCCCGGTCCGGGGTCACGCTGGAGAAGGTGTCGGGTCTGCAGCCGGTTTTCCGCCCCGACGGCACGATCACGGCGGGCAACTGCTGCGCCCTCAACGACGGTGCCGCCGCTGTCGTCATCATGAGCGATCTCAAGGCCAAGGAGCTGGGCCTCACCCCGATGGCCCGGATCGTCTCGACCGGCGTCAGCGGCCTCTCCCCGGAGATCATGGGCCTGGGACCGGTCGAGGCATCACGTCAGGCACTCAAGAGGGCGGGCATGTCGATCGGCGACATGGACCTCTACGAGATCAACGAGGCGTTCGCGGCCCAGGTCCTGCCCTCGGCCGACGACCTCGAGATGGACTTCGAGAAGCTCAACGTCCACGGCGGCGCGATCGCCCTGGGGCACCCCTTCGGCTCCACGGGAGCCCGGATCACCACGACCCTGCTCAACGGGCTGGAGAGCCGCAACGGGCAGTTCGGGCTCGAGACGATGTGCGTCGGCGGGGGTCAGGGCATGGCGCTGATCCTTGAACGGCTCAACTGACACCCGCTGTCGTGGCTCGTGACCGCGGGCCACGACACGGCGCTACGGGTAGCCCAGGAACGCCGCGATGAGCCGCTCCCGGGACACCTGCCACAGCTTGCTTTTCGCGGGGTAAGTCGGTCTCACCTGACTGCCGGCTTTTGCCGCGCCGCCCACGAGGACGACCGGCTCAGGCTGATTTTCATCTCCTGTCACCCGGCCCTGGCGATGGAGGCCCGAATCGCGCGAAGGGCCTGGGCGCGCCGGGCGGCTTCTCGCGGTGCCCGACCAGTCGGCACCCAGCGTCGGCCGCCCATAGCGACTTTCAGCTATTCCTGCCCGACGATATCGACCGAGATCTCGACCGCCGGAACCGTGCCCTTGTTCTCGAGCCAGTGGACGGTGTTGCGGTCCTCGGGCCAGCCCACACCCGGCCCGTAGTCCCGGGCGATCCCATCTCGATGGTCCGTGATCGTTCCCTGCAGAACGTAGACGGTCCCCGGCCTGCCTCTGTGGTCGTGGACCGGGCCGAAGACTCCCCCCGGGTCAATGGTCACCATTCGCATGCGAAGTTGGCGCCCCTGCATGCCCTGGATCTCGGGGCCGAGATCAACCGTGGCCAACAGATCCACCGTGACACCCTTCGTCTCGGGCGCCCCCTCTTTATCGCTCATGGTGCTGTCCTCTCTGTGACGCCTGGCCTACAGTCACTGGCCGGGCTGCCCGGGTTCGCTCGGACGATTTCCCAGCCGCGCCCGGCGTGACTGGAATGTTCGCAGGAATTGAGCCGGTCCCAACGCTGTAAGGATCGGTGCTACTCGACGCCAGGACACCTTGCTACCCTATCTAAAGGAGCTCGTTACATCAGTGGCGTCATAGGGGTCGAGGAAAGAGCTGATATCGATATCGACCTCGCTGGTAACCACCTCACTTCCCGCGCCGAAAGTGGTCGGGAGTTTCCGTCCTCGTGGGTCGATAAGCCAATTCTTGTGGGTCCGTCGAATCCTCGTCTCGGCATCGACAACCTGCTCGTGTGGCCCTCTCAGAAGTTGGACAAGTTGGCAGCCCGCCCGAAGGTGCGCACGTACCCGTATAGCGTCGCCGTGACCAAACTTGAGCATGTCCGAGTACCGCACCAGGTAGAGGTAGTGGGGTTGCCCAACCTTCGCTCGGTGAGTGCGCGATCCTGGCTCCGGGGGACAGAGTCGGCACTCAGCCCGCGCCAGAGTGATCTTTTGTACTGTGCCACACACATCATGGGCCGCCCAGGTTCCGTGGCTTATCGACGGGTCCCGGTCTCTCCACGGCATTCCCCTGACGTCGCTGGCCTGGAGCGTCCAGGTGGGTCGGGCATACCGCTCTTCGTGCTCGGCGAGAAAACGCTCCGATTCGCGAGTCAGCATGTGAGAGAAGGTGACGTCACGAAGCGACACCTCGAAATACTTGGCCATTTCGAATCCCGCCTCCGCATCCCCAAGGCTGGCACGTAGTTTGGCGATGGCACGGAAGTCCAGGACGGTGCGGTGGTCAAGACAGACTGGGCAGCGCGTGCGCCAGCCGGGCCGGCAGGAACGGACCCTACCGCACGAGTTGCATTGCCAGAACTCAATCGACGATCCGCTCGGTCGATGCTCCAGCAGTCGCATACGGCCGCGTACAACGTCGGCGCAGTCCCGACAGTGGACCATCCAAGCGATATCCGCTCCACGATTTCCCACGTTCGGCGCCGGCCCAACGCTCACGCGGCAATTGGCGCACATCCGTCGTGACCGCACCGCTCCCCCTCTCCTGATGTCCACCTCAGCCCGAACCTGTGGTCGGGACCACCTCACCCCATAGGGGTTTATCAGGCCACGCGGGACCGCTGGCCCCGACCGTACGTCGGCCCAGGTGGTCCCGCGTCCTGCTCCGGCATGGCCACCCGTAGCGATCCGAGGACGACGCTGCTCCTCGGCATACCGCCGATTGCACCTTCACGCCCCGCCTAAGAGACATGACCATTCTCTGCGCATCCAGCGGTCCAGGGTCGCAGTCAGCCGATTCGACGACGCAACGTCGCGAGGTCTACGGCCAGGCGGTCCGCTGCTCCAGGATCAGCCACGGCGAGGTCGTAGGCCGCGACGGTGAGCTGATCCAGGACGGTCGCCGGGCCCAGAGCGGGCAGAGCGCGCTGCTCACCCGCCGCCCTGGCGTATCGCTGCGCGAGCTCCCGCACGTCTGCGACACGGGCGAGCGCCCGGTCCAGCGGTAGCTGTTGCCACCGCCGGGCCAGGCGCTCGAGCTCCGTCCGCGCCTGTTGGGGCACGGGGTCGGAGGGGGTCACTGGATCGATCAGTTGCGGCCCTGGAGCTGGGCCACGAGACGCAGGATCTCCAGGTAGAGCCAGACGACGGTGACGATGAGGCCGTGCGCGAGCAGCCAGCTGTACTTCTGCGGCAGCTGTGCGGCGACCGCGCGGTCGATCGAGTCGAAGTCCATCGCCAGCGAGTACGAAGCCAGGCCCACCGCGACGACTGAGACGAGGATCGACAGGCCAGAACCGAAGCCGAAGAAGCCCCAGCCGCTGTTGGCACCGAACGCCCAGGCAGCAACAAAGTTGGCCAGCGCGAAGATCATGTAGCCGAAGATCGCCAGGCCGAAGATCCGGCGGGACTTGTCGGTGACCTTGATGAAACCGAGCTTCCACCCGGCGAACATCGCGATGAAGACCGAGAGGGTCGCGACGATCGCCGTCGTGACGACGCCCGAGCCGAACGCGCTGCCGTAGATCCGGCTCACGCCGCCGACGAGCACGCCTTCAAGAGCGGCGTAGCCGACGATGAGCGGCACGCTCACCGTCTTCTTGAAGGAGATGACGAGGCCGAGGACCAGTGTGACGAGGATTGCCGGCAGGATGAGCGTCGCGGCTGCGGAGACCGGGATGACGAAGCCGGTAATGCCCGCGGTCACGAGGAGTAGGCCGAACAGGCCGAGCGCCTTCATGACCACGTCGTCGACAGTCAGACGGCCCATCTGGACTGGGCCCGCGGAGGGCTGGTTGTACAGGTCGTCGAGGCTGCGCGGGTCGAGGTCTTGGGGTGTAGAGGAGTACTGACCGTACTGAGGTTGCCCCTGCTGCTGACCTCGGCCTCGGCCCGCCTGGCGGCCGCGGGGCTCAAAGCTCGCGTATCCGCCCTTGCGGATGCCGTCGTTTATGCGGTCGAAGACCGGGTTGCTCATGGTGGCTCTCGCCTTCCGAAGTAGAGGGCCGCCCATGCGGCCACTGAAGTGTTCGACGTCTTCAACCGCTTCCCGGTTCCCGGAATTCCGCGTCGGACCCGGCGTCACCATGGGTCTTCGCTGGTGTCCCCGACGGGACTCGAACCCGCACTACAGCCATTTTAAGTGGCCCGCCTCTGCCTGTTGGGCTACGGGGACCGGCCCAGGCTACCGGCCGCCACCTATCGCCGCGGAAAGCTGGGGTTGGACACCGGCAGCACGCCAGGCACTGGCTCCGGGCGCAGGGCTGCGCTGGCCCCGGAGTTGTGCCGTGGGTCCCCGTCGGCCTGGGTCTTGAGCTTGGCGATGGCGGCGTCGAGCATGGGCTCGGTCAAGGTGCCGGTGAAGGTGTTCTGCTGGCTCACGTGGTAGCTGCCAACGAGCCGGATCGGACGCCCCTGGGGGGTCGACAGCTCGGCGACAGCGCCGTGGCCAAAGCGCGGCTTGGGGCGCGGCACGTCCCAACCCAGACGGCGCGCGCACGCCAGGAAGGCGTCCCAGCCGACCGACCCCAGTGCCAGCACTGCGCTCAATTCCGCTGTCAGAAGGGCGACTTCGTGGTCGAGCCAACCTGAGCAGGTAGCCCGTTCGCTCGGGGTCAGCTTGTTCTGTGGGGGTGCGCAGCGGGCAGTGGCGATAATGCGCAGGCCCCGCAGGGTGAGCCCGTCACCGGCCGCGAGGCTCGTCGCCTGGGAGGCGTAGCCGGCGCGGTGCAGCGCCGCGTAGAGCCAGTCACCGCTGCGGTCGCCGGTGAACATCCGCCCGGTGCGGTTCGCACCGTGCGCGGCCGGGGCCAGGCCCACGACCAGAACCTGCGGGTGCTCGTCGCCGAAGCCGGGCGCCGGCCTCCCCCAGTAGGGCTCGTCCCGCCACGCGGCGCGCTTGACCCGCGCCACCTCCTCGCGCCACTCGACGAGGCGAGGGCAGGCGCGGCAGACGCTGATCCGCGCGTCCAGGGTCGGTAGGTCGACGCCCGCCGCGAGCCGTTGGACGGCTGCGGCATCGTGCGCGATCGGCGTCGCTGGGGTCGCAGGATCGCCGGGCCAACCGGAGCCTGACGGTACCGGCGAGGTGAACAACTCGCGGGACACCGGGTGCGGCAGCGCCCGATCAGACACCGGGTGCGGCAGCGCCCGGTCGGGGCGCGCCGGTCTCGGACTGGACGCGGAGCCGGTCATCTCAGGCTCAACGCGATGCCGTCGAGGATGTCGTGTTCCGAGGTGACGACCTCACTCAGTCCGCTGCACTGCGAGACGCGGGTGACGATCCGGGACCAGATGAGCGCGCCGGCACCGATGACGTCGACCCGGCCGGAGTGCATGAAGCCCAGCTGCGCGCGCTCGGCCCGGGTCATCGACAGCAGACCCGCGCAGGCCGCGATGACATCGGCGACGGCCAGGACGCTGCGGTGGATGCGGTCCCGTTCGTAGGTGGGCAGACCCAGCGCGTAGGCGGTCACCGTCGTCACCGAGCCGGCGAGGCCCACCAGGGAGGCTATTTCGGATAACCCGACCTCGGCCTCTACGCGGTCGAGTGCCGCGTCGATCTCCGTCGTGGCTGCCTCGATCTCGGCCAGGGTCGGCGGATCGGAGCGCAGGTGCCGCTCGGTGAAGCGGACGCAGCCCATGTCCACCGAGAGCCCGGCCTCGATCGCGGCGTCCCCCCGGACGAATTCCGTCGAGCCGCCGCCGAGGTCGACGATGAGGTAGGGGCCGGGGATGCCGTCGGCCGCCAATCCCGCGGTCGCGCCGTCAAAGGAGAGCTGGGCCTCCTGGGCCCCCGACACGACCTCCGGCCCGATCCCCCACGCAGCGAAGGCGGTGGTGACACCGGTGATGAACTCTGCGGCATTGGCCGCGTCGCGGGTCGCCGAGGTGGCCACGAACCGCATCCGGTCAACTCCGAGTTCTCGGCTCTGCGCGGCGTACTCGGCGCACATTGCGAGCGTGCGTGCCATGGAGTCGGGCGCGATCACCCCCGTATCGTCGATGCCTTTGCCGAGCCGCACGACCTCCATCCGGCGCAGCACCTCGCGCATCGGCTCGTCCTGGCGTATCGGCTCACCCTGCCGCGTCCGCCCGGTCTCGCACGACCCCCCATCCCCTGGCGACAGCTCCGTCTCGGCAGGGGGCATATCAGCGACAAGCAACCGGATCGAGTTCGTGCCGCAGTCGATCGCGCCGACGCGCATGGGTTCTCCTTCGTGCTTGGGGCTGGAGGGCCATCGTCACCGGGAGGCGAGGCCAGTGACGCGGAGTCCAGACTGTCCGGGCCTGCTTGGGTGCCCTAGGCGGCCGCAGTTCGACTATCCCACCACGGGGCCCTAGCGGGCATGGCCGGCACAGTCCACGATGCGGTGCCGGATACGTCGGTGCGGCAGCCGACCGAGGCGCGTCTCGCCACCGGCCGGGTCAGCCGCGCTGTCGGGACGAAGCCTCCACACTGTCTAGGTGCACATCGCCATCCTGCTCGTGGTCCTCGCCGCGACGGTCCTCGCCGGCACCGCGCTGAGCGAACGCGTGCGCATCCCGGCGCCGCTCTTCCTCATCGTCGTCGGTGCGGTGGCGTCCTATCTGCCTGTCACACCGGTCGTGTACCTCTCCCCCGAGGTCGTATTGCTCGGGTTGCTACCGCCGCTGCTCTACGCTGCGGCGATCCAGACCTCCCTCATCGACTTCAATGCCAACCGCGGACCCATCCTGCTGCTCTCCGTCGGGCTCGTCGTGGCGACGACGCTCACCGTCGCCGCCGCAGTCCACTGGCTCCTGCCCGAGCTCGGCTGGGCCCCGGCCTTGGCGATCGGTGCGGTTGTCGCGCCGCCGGACGCCGTTGCGGCCACCGCGATCGGGCGCAGCATCGGGCTCCCCCGGCGCCTCGTGACGATCCTCGAG
>JAUNUZ010000126.1 GCA_030537915.1 Micrococcales bacterium | reverse complement strand
ATTCGACGCGCTGCCTTCGGGAGACGATAGCGGGTGCGGGCCTCGGCTGTCGCACCTGTGCGCGATGTCGGCGGATGCAGCGCGAGTTGCCTGCCGGAATGCCGCAAAGCCGCCACCCGAGCGGCTTCGCCGCCTCGGGTCCAGGAATACTTGAGGCGCGGCTGATGGATTTCTCGGTGGTGGGTGTCATCTGCCAAGATGACTACGCGCGTGACTCTTTCTAGTGTCCCCACCGCAGGGGGAGTGCAGCCCCGTCTCGACCCGAGGTCTCGGATCACCCGAACTCACGGCCGGTCACGGCGGCGCATGTGGCCGGTTGTCGCGCCGTCAACGTCAAGCACGACCCGTTCCGGCGGTGACCTGCGGCCCCGTCGAGAGAGAGATTAGCCATGCACAAGCTCGATGTAGTCGATGCTGCCAGCCTCCGCACGGACATCCCCGAATTCCGGGCAGGTGACAACGTCAAGGTGCACGTCAAGGTGATCGAAGGCACGCGGGCCCGTGTCCAGGTCTTCCAGGGCGTCGTCATTCGCCGCCACGGCCGCGGCATCGGCGAGACGTACACCGTCCGCAAGGTGAGCTTCGGCGTCGGGGTGGAGCGGACCTTCCCGGTGCATTCCCCGATCGTGGAGAAGATCGAGCGCGTCACCCGCGGCGACGTGCGTCGCGCCAAGCTCTACTATCTGCGCAACTTGCGCGGCAAGGCCGCGAAGATCCGCGAGAAGCGCTGATACCGCCGCGGCCGGCCGCATCGGCGGCCGGCTGTCGCGTCTGCGCTCCGGCCCTCGGGCTGGCCGACCCGGGTCCACCAGGTCGAAGAGGTAGCGTGCTCCGGTGCGACAGGACAGGACTGACTCATGACTGATCGCTCCCAGGGGGGCCAGGACGCATCGGACTCCGGTCGAGATGTCCCCGTCGGGCCCGGGGCGTCTCGGCAATGGATGCCCCCGCCCGAGACCTTCTCGGTCCAAAGCAGCCAGACCGCCGAGAATGCACGGCGTGGCGACCAGGCGGAGCCCGACCAGCGGCGCGACAGGCCGCCGGCCGCGGGGCACGGGATCCTCGCCAGCCTGCTGATCTTCCTACGCGAGGTCGTCATCGTCGTCGTCCTCGCGGTGGTGCTCTCCCTCATCCTCAAGACGTGGTTCGTCCAGTCCTTCTGGATCCCGTCCGGCTCCATGAACAACACCCTCGTCAAGGACGACCGCGTCAGCGTCAGCAAGCTCACACCGGGAGTCTTCGAGCTGGGGCGCGGCGACATCGTCGTCTTCGAGGATCCGGGCCAGTGGCTGGCCGACACCGTGACCCCCGAGCAGGGCCCGGTCGCCAGCAAGATCAACTCCGCTCTCGCGTGGGTCGGTCTGTTGCCCAACGACGAGGGCAATCACCTCATCAAGCGGGTGGTCGGGCTGCCCGGTGATCACGTGAAGTGCTGCACCGCCGACGGACGACTCCTCGTCAACGACGTGCCGATCACGGAGCCGTACGTCTACCCCGGTGACGATCCCAGCGACATCCCCTTCGACATCACCGTTCCGGCGGGCAAGGTCTGGGTCATGGGTGACCACCGATCCGACTCCAAGGACTCCCGCTACAACGACGCTCCGGGCAACGACGGCGTCAACGGCTCGGTACCGATCGACCACGTCGTCGGGCGCGCGTTCGCGGTCGTCTGGCCCCTGTCCAAGCTGACGTGGCTCGGAGCGCCGAGCAACACCTTCGCGCGGGTGCCCGCAGTGGGGGAGCTCACGGGGACCCCCACATCCGGCGCACCGGCGACATCGGGCGCAAACCCGACGTCCGCGCCGTCCACAGCCACCCCGACCGTGCGCGGAACCGTCGCTACGGCGGGCGGACGCGCCACGACGCCGTGACGAGCGCAGCGCCCCGATCCGGCCCGCGGGCCATCCGTAAGCCGTCGCTGCGGGTCGAACGGGAACTTCAACGCGAGGGTTTCGCGGTCGTGGCGGGAATGGACGAGGTGGGCCGTGGAGCGCTTGCCGGACCGGTCAGCGTCGGCGTCGTCGTCATCGACCAAAGCTGCCGTTCCGGGCCGATCGGCCTGCGTGACTCCAAGCTGCTGGCTCCCAGAAGGCGCGAACAGCTCGTGGCCCCCGTCCGGCGCTGGGCGCTGGCGTGGGGGGTTGGACACGCTTCGGCTCTGGAGATCGTTGCGGTGGGCATCTTGGGCGCCCTTCGTCGAGCGGGTCGTCGCGCGCTCGCGACGACCGGCGTCCGCCCGGACGTCGTGCTCCTCGACGGCAAACACGACTGGCTCAACGATCCCGCGCGCGACGGGCTGCTCGCCTTCGCAGAATCGGATGGGCCGGACGGCGGTCGGCAGAAGCTGCCGCCGGTGCGTACCCTCGTCAAGGCAGACATGCGCTGCTCGTCTGTAGCCGGAGCCAGCGTGCTGGCCAAGGTCGAGCGAGACGCCGCGATGGTGGAGTTCGCGCGGACGCACTCCGCCTACGGGTGGGAGATCAACAAGGGCTACGCCGCCCCGGAGCATCGCCGGGCTCTGCTGCGATCGGGACCCTGCGTCCTGCATCGACGCTCGTGGAATCTGACGGGGATGCCGGAACGGATGTCCGAGGCTTTGACCGGCCCGGCAGGCGCCCTGCGCGATGGGGCCGATGACATCGGCGAGGTGGCTGCCGATGCAGGCCACGAATGGGCGATGATGGGCGTGCCCATCGACGTGGAGGTGATCCGAGGATGAGTTCCGAGGATTTGGAGAAGTACGAGACCGAGATGGAGCTGCAGCTCTATCGGGAGTATCGCGACGTCGTCGGGCTGTTCTCGCACGTCGTAGAGACCGAGCGGCGCTTCTATCTGTGCAATTCGGTGGATGTCAAGGTGCGTGGGGACGCCGGCGAGGTCTACTTCGACGTGAGCATGTCCGATGCCTGGGTGTGGGACGTGTACCGGCCCGCCCGCTTCGTCAAGAACGTCCGGGTTGTCACCTTCAAGGACGTCAATATCGAGGAGCTCGCCAAGTCCGACCTCGAACTCCCAGAGGACGGCAAGTTCAAGGCGTAGGCCGATACTCCCGGCGCGTGCTCGTCCCCGGTTTTCTAGCGACCCTCCAGGCCGCGCTGTCCACAGCCCCCAGGGGCGCGACGGTGCTCTCCACAGGACCAGCGATGCGCGCCCTCCCGCACGACCCGATCCCGTCAGGCTCACAGGAATGAGCCGTTGGCGAGAAGGGAAGAGCGCATGGGACTGCACAATCGGGCCGTCGGCCGTTACGGGGAGCGGGTGGCCGCGCGCTACCTGCTCGCTGCCGGGCTCCAGATCATCGAGACGAACTGGCGCTGCGAGATCGGCGAGCTCGACATTGTGGCCCGGGACGGGAGGTGCCTCGTCGTTTGTGAGGTCAAGACCCGCACCAGCGAGGCCTTCGGATCCCCGATCGAGGCGGTGACGACCGCCAAGGCCGCCCGGTTGCGGCGCCTAGCCGGTGCCTGGGTCACCGCTCACCCAGCGCAGTCACGTGGCCTGAGCGGCCTGCGGATCGACGTCGTCGGAGTGCTCCGACCGCGCCAAGGCCGCTCGCAGATCACCCATCTGGCGGGAGTCGGGTCGTGACCCTGGGCGTGACGCGCGGGGTGGCCTTGGACGGGATCGAGGGTGCGCTCGTGGCGATCGAGGCGGACGTCTCCTCGGGTCTGCCCGCGTTCGCCATCGGCGGGCTTCCGGACGCTGCGTGCCGGCAAAGCGCCGATCGGGTCAAGGCGGCAGCGGCCAACGTCGGGTTGTCGCTCGCGCAGCGGCGCATCGTCGTCAACCTGTCCCCGGCATGGCTGCCGAAGACGGGGTCGGCCTTCGACCTGGGGATCGCGGTCGCCTGTCTGGTCGCCCAGAAACAGATCCGGGGCGATCTTGTGCGCGATGTGGTGCACATCGGTGAGCTGGGCCTGGACGGAACGGTCCGCCCGGTCCGCGGCGTGTTGCCGCTCGTGCTGGCCGCGGTACGGACCGGCCATCCCCAGGTCGTCGTGCCTGCCGCGAACGCAGGCGAGGCGGCCCTCGTGCGGGGAGCTCAGATCGTGCCCGCGGAGTCGCTGGCACGGCTGCTCACGCGTTACCGGGACCTCGCCGACGGGTCACCCGCTGGCGACCCGCCCATCGTCCCGGCCGAGGAGGCGGCGGGTGCCTCACCCCGCGACCTCGGTGACCTGGCCGGACAGGCAGAGGCGCGCGCGGCGCTGGAGGTCGCTGCGGCCGGCGGTCACCATCTCTTCCTCGTCGGGCCTCCCGGCGCGGGTAAGACGATGCTCGCGGAGTGCCTCCCCTCGATCCTGCCGTCGCTCGACGACGAGCAGGCGCTGCAGGTGACAGCGATCCACTCGGTGCTCGGCTCTCTGGAGGACGGTGCGCTCGTGCGCCGCCCTCCCTTCGTCGCGCCGCACCACGACGCCTCCCTTGTCGCCCTCATCGGTGGGGGTGGATCCCAGATCCGGCCGGGCCTCATCTCCAAGGCGCACCGGGGGATCCTCATGCTCGACGAGGCCCCGGAGTTTCGACGCGGTGTGTTGCAATCCCTGCGCCAGCCTCTGGAGTCGGGTGAGGTCGTCGTGGCCCGGGCTCGAGGTTCGGTCCGCTTCCCGGCCCGATTCCAGCTGGTCCTGGCCGCCAATCCCTGCCCTTGCGGCATGTCCTTCGGCAAGGCGCGTAACTGCCGGTGTCGCTCCCAAGAAAAGCGCGACTACCTCGCACGCCTGTCCGGCCCCCTCCTCGACCGCATCGACCTGCGGGTCGTCGTCGACTCCGTCGGGCTGACGGATCTGGCTCTGCCGCGCGGTGACGACTCCGCTGCTGTCGCGGCGCGGGTGTTGCAAGCCCGCACCGCCCAAGTGCAGCGGTGGGCCGACCACCCGTGGCGCCTCAACAGTGAGGTGCCCGGCCCTCGGCTGCGGGAGGCGCCCTGGCGTCTGCCGCCCACGGCGGTGGCCGAGCTGGATCGAGAGCTCGACGTCGGAGCCCTCACGCTGCGCGGCTACGACCGGGTGTTGCGGTTGGCGTGGACGCTCAACGACCTGCGCGGCGGGGCCGGCAGACCGAATCGGGACGACATCGGCGCCGCACTGACGATGCGCGGGCAGGACGTGGCCGCATGAGAGGGGGAGCGGACGGCCTCGTCGACGGCCAGGGACAGACAGGCCTGCCACTACCAGGCCCAGCGGGGGGTCGAGTGCTCGACCTGCTGCGGTGGGCCGGTGACGAGCGCCTCGCCAGGGCCGCCTGGAGCCGGCTAGCCGAACCAGGTGACCCGGTCGCGGCCAAGCTTGTTGCCGGCCTCGGCGCCGGGCCGGCACTGGAGGCTTTGGCCACGCGCAGCGAGTCGGCGCTCGATCGCTTCCGGCCTCGGCTGCCCGCCTTGAGCGTCGAGGCCGACCTGCGGATCGCCGAACGGTTCGGGGCTCGCTTGCTCATTCCGGGCGACGACGAATGGCCCACCGGCCTGGACGATCTTGACGCACCCCCGCATTGCCTGTGGGTGCGTGGACCGGCGCACCTGGGGCAGACCTGCGCGCGCAGTATCGCGATCGTGGGGGCCAGGGCCGCCACCGCCTACGGGCAACGGTTGGCCGCTCACATCGCGGCCGGCGTGGCAATCCGCGACGTGAGCGTCGTGAGCGGGGCCGCTTTCGGCATCGACGCCGCAGCACATCGCGGGGCGCTCTCCCGCGAGGGCAGCACAATCGCCGTGCTGGCCTGCGGCATCGAGCGGTCCTATCCCGCCGGAAATGCCGACCTTATCGACGACATCGCCACCACCGGTGCGGTCGTTGCCGAGGCGGCCCCGGGCTCGGCACCCCTGCGAGCCCGCTTCCTCATGCGCAACCGGCTCATCGCGACGATGACGCAGGCCACGCTCGTCGTGGAGGCAGGCCTGCGGTCGGGCTCTCGGAACACGGCGGGGACCGCGGCCGAGCATCATCGCGTCGTGATGGCGACGCCCGGTCCCGTGACCTCGGCGGCGTCGGCCGGGTGCCACGACATGATTCGCTCTCAGATGGCGACGCTCGTCACCGAGGCCTCCGAGGTGATGGAGCTCATCGGTGCCCTCGGCCGCGACGCCATCCGGCCTGCACGCGGAGTGGATCGGCCCGGGGACGATCTCGATCCGGGCGACCGCCGGATCTACGACGCTCTCGCGTCGACGGCGCGCTCGGTAGATCACGTCGCGCAAATCGCCGGGCGGTCGACCGCTGCGACCCAGGCATGCCTGGGTCGTTTGCAACTTGCCGGCAGGGCGAAGCGCGTCGACGGCGGGTGGGTCCGGTGTCGAAGACACTGTCCTTAGGAGACTCTCCTGAGCGGCACTGACGGTTACGGGCGTCGACCGCGCGATCGACCAGGTCTGTGGCTGCCGCCTGCACGTGCCGCGGGGGCGCGCGGCGCGGGTGCTTGCCGCAGTCCTGCGCGGATGTCAGCGTGGTGGTATGCCGACAGACCTGCTCGCCGACTACGAGCGCCACCTGCGGCTCGAGCGTGGTAGGTCCGAGCACACCGTTCGGGGGTACCTCGCCGACGCTCGTTCGGCGCTGGACTTCGCGCTCGCCCGCGGCCACGACCGGCCGGAGTCGATCGACCTGGCGGACCTGCGATCCTGGCTCGCAGCATCGGCGGACAGCGGCGCCGCCCGCGCGAGCCTGGCCCGGCGCTCTGCCGCAGCGCGAGCCTTCTTCGGCTGGGCTCACCGCGTAGGTCACCTGGAGGTGGACCCCTCGACTCGACTCGCCGCGCCCAAGCGGCAACGTACGCTACCCCACGTCCTGCGCGCCGAGGACGTGCGCCGCATGCTCGACGGCCCGACCGACACGCAGCCGGAAGGCCCGGACGCTGACCTGGCCGGCGCGACAGGCCCGGGGGCCGATCCGGTCGCACTGGCCGTCGGGCTACGTGATCACGCGATCGTCGAGATCCTCTACGCCACCGCCATGCGGGTCGGCGAAATCGTGGG